>NZ_RZOI01000030.1:0-19908 GCF_004022645.1 Mesorhizobium sp. M4A.F.Ca.ET.020.02.1.1
GCTACTACAAGATGGGCAGCCGCTCCGATCTCGATTTCGCTGCTGAGATGGGTTTCATCGCCAAGGCCGAGCCAGTCGTCTTCCAGCTCTATTCCGAGCCGATGCAGCGCTTCCGGCTGGCCGCGCGTGGCCATGGGAAGGTGCGGCCGCCGGAGGCGGAGCGGACCCGCATCGAGACCTATATGGACCCGCTGCCGTTCTGGTACGCACCCTTAGAGGACGACGCTGCCGACCTCAAAAAATATCCTTTGCATGCGCTGACGCAGCGGCCGATGCACATGTACCATTCCTGGGGCTCGCAGAATGCGTGGCTGAGGCAGATCACCAGCCAGAACCGGCTGTTCGTGCATGCAAAGACGGCCGCCAATCTCGGGCTGGCAGATGACGACTGGGTGTGGATCGAGAGCGTCAACGGCCGGGTGAAGGGACAGATCAAGCTGATCGACGGCGTCAACCCCGACACGGTGTGGACATGGAACGCCATCGGCAAGCGGCGCGGCAGCTGGGGGCTGAAGGACGATGCGGCGGAGAGCAATCGCGGCTTCCTGCTCAACCACATCATCGGCGACCAGACCGCGGCGGACGCCAATGGCAAGCGCTATTCGAACTCCGACCCTGTGACGGGACAGGCGGCATGGTTCGACGTGCGGGTTCGGATCGTCAAATGCGCGTCGCAAGAAGCGGGCTTCACCGAGCCGCAATTCGAGCGGTTCAGAGAGCCGCCGCACTCCCACCCCTCGCCTGACATGCTTCAGTTCGGCGCCGAGTTCCGCATGAACAGGGAAGCCGCCGAATGACCTGCCTTCCGGCGCAAACCGACAAGAAACTCGGTCTCGTCATCGACCTCGACACCTGCGTCGGCTGCCAGGCCTGCGTCACCGCCTGCAAGGAATGGAACACCGGCGGCCATATGGCGCCGCTGACCGATATCGATCCCTACGGCGGCCATGTCGACGGCGTCTGGTTCAACCGCGTGCACAGCTATGAGCATACGACCGAGATGGGCGGACGCACGGTGAACTTCCCGCGCTCCTGTCTGCATTGCGAGCAGCCTGCTTGCGTCACCGTGTGCCCGACCGGCGCCTCCTACAAGCGGGCGTCGGACGGCATCGTGCTGGTCGACGAGGACAAATGCATCGGCTGCAAACTGTGTAGCTGGGCCTGCCCCTACGGCGCGCGCGAGTTCGACACGCAGGTCGGTGTGATGAAGAAATGCACGCTCTGCGTCGACCGCATCTACAACGACAATCTGGCCGAGGAGGATCGTGTGCCGGCCTGCGTGGCGGCCTGCCCGACCAGCGCCCGGCATTTCGGCGATCTCGGCGATCCGGCGTCAGCCGTATCGCAGCTGGTGACGGCGCGCGGCGGCGTCGACCTGATGCCGGAACTCGGCTATCGCCCGACCAACAAGTATCTGCCGCCGCGCGCCCATACGGGACGCGCCGCCAGGGTGCCGGCGCCGGCGCTGGAGCCGGTGCGGGCCGAAGGCGGCTTCCTCGGCTGGATCGACCGCATGCTTTCGAACTAGCATCCCGGCCATGCATCCCGCTTTCTCCGTCGTCTTCTTCACCACTGCCACAGGCGCCGGCTACGGCCTGCTGGCGCTGCTTGGCGTGCTCGGCGGGCTGGGCTTTGTCGAACCCGACTTCTGGCTCGGGCTCGTCGGCATGGGACTGGCGCTCGGCCTGATCGCGGCCGGCCTTCTGTCATCGACCGGCCATCTCGGGCGGCCTGAACGAGCCTGGCGCGCCTTCTCGCAGTGGCGCAGTTCCTGGCTGTCGCGCGAGGGCGTTGCGTCGGTCGCGACCTTCATCCCGGCCGGACTGTTCGGCATCGGCTGGGTGTTTTTGGGCCGCAACGGCGGCTGGGTGGCAATCGCCGGGGTGTTGGCTGCCCTCGGCGCGGTCACCACGGTCTGCACCACCGGCATGATCTATGCCTCGCTGAAGCCAATCGCGCAGTGGCACAGCCGCTTCACCCTGCCCGGCTATCTGATCTTTTCCGCGATGACCGGCGGCGTGCTTTTCAACGCGCTGCTGCAGGTCTTCGGCGTCGGTTCGGTGGCCGTGCTAGCGCTCTCGATGCTTGCCACCCTTGCCGGCTGGGGGTGGAAGCTAGCGACCTGGCGGTACAATGACCGGCTGGAAACTCCGACTACCGCCAACACCGCGACGGGCCTCGCCGGAGGCACGGTGCGGTCGCTGGAATGGCCGCACACCGAAGAGAACTATCTTCTCAAGGAAATGGGCTTTCGTATCGCCCGAAAGCACGCCGCCAAACTGCGGCGGATTACGCAGGTGCTGGCTTTCGCCTTGCCGGCCCTGCTGCTTGCCGTTGCGTCCGCTTTGCCCTGGCCGGTCGCGGCGGTCCTGTCGGTGCTTGCGGCCATCCTCCAGTTCGCCGGTATGCTGGTCGAGCGCTGGCTGTTCTTCGCCGAGGCGAAGCACACGGTCACCCTCTATTACGGCCGGTAGCGCGTTCTCTCCGTCATGCCGCCCGTGCCCGTGGCGCGGCTGGCAAGTCCTTCAGCAAGATTTCGATCGCGGCGTCGACGACGGCTGTCCGTCGGTCGTGTGCGTAAAGACCGTATTGGACCGTCAGCGTGTCGGGAACGCCAGCAGATGTCTTCAGCACCCGCATCGAAGCAGTGCGCACCGATTCGGGCGGAAGCAGCCCGACGCCCAGCCCATTCTCGATCGCTGCCTGCAGGCCGGTGATGCTCTGGCACGACAAGCCGATCCTGTGCTCCCTGCCGGCGGCAAGCAGCGCCTCGATCATACGCCTGCGCCAAGGGCAGGTTGCGCCAAAGGCGACGAGATCGAGCGGCCGCCCCGCATCCAGCTCGTAGTCGTGAGCGCAGACCCACTGCAGTTCGACGTTCCACGTCGTCAGGGCATCGGCCGCGACGACGGATGTCGGGGCGATCATGACATCCAGCACATCCTCACTCCAAAGCCGTCCCAGCGCGACACTGTGCTCGACCGTCACGTCAAGGCTGATCTCGGGATAGGTGCGATGAAGCCGCCCGAGTGCTGCCGACAGCGCTGCCGTCGTGACCTCCTCGGCGAGGCCGATACGCACGCCGCCGCCTACGCCGGCCGGCCGCAGACGTGCCACCGCCTCATCGCCCAGAGCCAGGATGCGGGTCGCGTATCCCAGAAAGAGTTCCCCCTCCGCGGTTGGCACGACACCGCGGCCGGTGCGTTGGAACAGGTGCCGTTGCAGCAATCCTTCGAGCCGCCGCATCTGCATGCTCAGCGACGATTGGGTTCTGCCGGTCTGCGCAGCGACCCTGCTCAGGCTGCCCTGCCGGCAGACCGCCACATAGGTGCGAAGAAGGTCGAGGCCTATTTGCTCAGATATCATGATCCTTGAACTCTGATGTCACGGATATCAGCCTACAATGATATCGCGCCACGCGCTATCTCCCTGCCACGAGACAGCGCAAGGAAGAAATCCATGAAAGCGATCCGCGTCCACCGCCATGGCGGGCCAGATGTGCTTGCCTATGAAGATGTCGACATCGGCCAGCCCGGACCCGGCGAGGTCCGCGTGTGCAACCGGGCGGTCGGCCTAAACTTCGTCGACATCTATTTCCGCACCGGCGAATATGCGCCGCCCGCTTTGCCATTCACGCCGGGCAATGAAGGCGCCGGCGAAATCGTCGCCGTCGGCGAAGGGGTGAGCGGCTTCGCGTCCGGCGATCGTGTCGCCTATGTCGAGACGCTGGGCGCCTATGCCGAGGAACGCATCGTGCCGGCGCATTTTGTCGTCCATCTGCCCGACGCCATCGACTTCGAGACCGGCGCGGCGATGATGCTGAAGGGGCTGACGGCGCAATATCTGCTGCGCCGCACGTTTCGCGTCGAGGCGGGCCACACCATCCTCGTGCAGGCCGCGGCGGGCGGCGTCGGCCTCATCCTGACACAATGGGCTAAGCATCTCGGCGCCACCGTCATCGGCACGGTCGGTTCGCCAGAGAAGGCCGAGCTCGCGCGCGCCAGTGGCTGCGACCATGTCATCGACTATGGCAGGGAAGACTTTGCCGCGCGGGTGAGGGAGATCACTGGTGGCGAAGGCTGTCACGTCGTCTACGACGGCGTCAGCAAGGCGACCTTTCCCGCCTCGCTCGGTTGCCTGCGGCCCTTTGGCACCTTCGTCAGCTTCGGCACGGCGTCAGGATCGATCCCGCCGTTCGACATCATGCTGCTGATGCAGAAAGGCTCGCTGTTCGCCACCTGGCCGTTGTTGTTCCATCATCTCGCCAGGCGCGAGGACGTCGTCGCCATGAGCGAAGAACTCTTCAGCGTCGTGCTGAGCGGTGCCGTGAAAATACCCTTGCACGCCCGGATCCCGCTCGCCAAAGTGGCCGAAGCGCATCGCCGGCTAGAAGCGCGGCAGACGATCGGCGCAACCGTAATGCTTCCTTAGAGCAATTCCCAGTTCAGCCTGGACGCAGCATGGCGTGGGAAATGGCGAAGATGCGTTCGGCGCCGAGCATGTAGGCCATCAGCGTCTCGCGACGGAACAGGCCTGCATAGGCGCGGTCGAGCACGTTGAGCGAGCCGGTGTAGGCGCCGAAGGCCGGCATGATCATGCGGCCGCCATCGGCGGCGAAGCAGCGCCGCCGCACCGAGCGGCCGCGCTGGACGATGCGGGCGCAAGGGTGGAGATGGCCTGATATCTCGCCTTCCACGCGCACCTTCGACGGCTCGTGCCGGAAGAGCAGCGAGCCGATGGCTAGCTCGCGCACGGTCTCGCCGGGCAGGTCGGCCGGCGCGTCGGGATCGTGGTTGCCGGCGATCCAGAACCAGTCACGGCCCGCCATCAGGCTTTCCAGCCGATCTCGGAAACTCGCGTGCATGCGCTCGGCGCCGCCGCCGTCATGGAAAGAGTCGCCCAGGCTGATGACGATCGCCGGCTGGTAGTCGGCGATCGCCGCCTGCAGCCTGAGCAGTGTCGCACCTGTATCGTAAGGCGGGATCAGCGAGCCTCGCCTGGCGAAGGAAGAGCCTTTTTCCAGATGCAGGTCCGATACCGCGAGCAGCCGCAGGTCAGGGAAGTAAAGCACGCCGCGCGGGTCGCAGACGGCGCGCTCGCCGGCGATGCCGATCAGGTCGGCCTCGGCGATCAGCGTTGCGCGCGTCAGCGAAAAATTCATCCCTCTCCGTCCCCAGTCCTTATCGGCCCATGGCCTCCTCGACCAGATCGGCGGCTTCCATCAGCAGCGTCTCGTTGGCACCGCCATTGACCGGTTCCTTGCCGATCTCCAGCATCACCGGGATCGCTAGCGGCGAAATCTGGTCGAGATGCTTATGCACGATTCGACCTCGCACACGCGAGAGCATCTCGGCGAGCCTGCTGACATCGAGCAGGCCGGCGGAGGCATCGGTGCGCGTCGCCTGCAGCAAGATATGGTCCGGCTCGTGGCTGCGAAGCACATCGTAGATCAGATCGGCCGAGACCGTCACCTGCCGGCCGCTCTTTTCCTGTCCGGGAAAGCGCTTCTCGATCAGCCCGGCGATAACCGCGCAGGTGCGGAAGGTGCGCTTCAGCATCCAGCTGTCGTTCAACCAGGCTTCGAGGTCGTCGCCCAGCATGTCCTCGTCGAACAGTTGGCCGAGTGACGGCTTCTTCGCCCTGAACAAAGCCGCCATGTCGTCCAGCGCCCAGACGGCAAGCGAATAGTCGGTGGCGACGAAGCCGAGCGGTCTCGCATGCGCGCGCTCCAGCCGCCGTGTCAAAAGCATGCCCAGCGTCTGGTGCGCCAGCCGGCCCCCGAACGGATAGGCGACCATGTAGTGGCGGTTGCCGCGCGGAAAGGTCTCGACCAGCAGGTCGCCGCGCTTCGGCAGCACCGACTTTTCCTTCTGCAGGCGAAGCCAGTCGGCGACCTGCTCCGGCAGGGCCTGCCAGCGATCGCTGTCGGCCAGCATGCCGCGCACCTGCTCGGCCAGGTAGGTCGACAGCGGGAATTTGCCGCCGGCATAGGAGGGCACGATGATGTTGGCTCCGGCGCCGTTGGAGACGACGCATTCGTTCTCGCGGATGCCTTCGAAACGCAGCACCTTGCCGGCAAACAGGAAATTGTCACCGGGGCGCAGCGTCTCGGCGAAATACTCCTCGACCTTGCCAAGCACCGGCCCGCCGCGTCCGGCCATGCCGCGCCCCTGCCGGACATAGCGGACATTGAGCTCCGGCATCTCGACGATGGTGCCGACATTCAGCCGGTATTGCTGCGCGACACTCGGATGCGAGACGCGCCACAGACCCTCCTTGGTCCGGCGGATGCGGGCATAGCGCTCATAATTCTTCAGCGCGTAGCCGCCGGTAGCGACGAAATCGATGACGCGGTCGAAGGTCTCGCGCTCCAGCGCGGCATAGGGGGCGGCGCTTCTCACCTCCACGAATAGATGCCCGGCATCGAAGGGTCCGCCGCAGGCCACGCCCAGCACATGCTGCGACAGCACATCGAGCGCGCCCTTGATCAGCGGCGGCGTGTCCTGCGCGCCAAGATAGTTGGCGTCGAGGGCGGCGCGGCATTCCAGCACCTCGAAACGGTTGGCCGGAATCAGGATCGCCTTGGACGGCTCATCCATGCGGTGGTTGGCGCGGCCGATGCGCTGCGCCAGCCGGCTTGCCCCCTTGGGCGCGCCGACATGCACGACCAGATCGACATCGCCCCAGTCGATACCGAGATCGAGCGTCGAGGTGGCGACGATGGCGCGTAGTGCATTCTCTCCCATCGCCTTCTCGACACGCCGGCGCTTGCCGACATCGAGCGAGCCGTGATGCAGCGCGATCGGCAGCGAATCCTCGTTTGCCCGCCACAGCTCCTGGAACAGCAGTTCGGCCTGGCTGCGGGTGTTGACGAACAAAATCGCCGTGCGGTGTCTTTTTATCGCCTCGTAGATTTCCGGGATGGCGTAGCGGGCCGAATGACCGGACCACGGCACGCGCTCCTGCGAATCGAGAATGGAGATGTCGGGCTTGGCGCCGCCTGCCACGGTGATCAGTCCGGCCATCTTGCCGGGTGGGTTCTGCGCGACCAGCCAGCGGCGCAACTCGTCGGGCTCGGCGACGGTCGCGGAAAGCCCGATCGTCTGCAGATTGGGAACGAAAGCGCGCAGCCGCGCCAGGCCGAGCGCCAGCAGATGACCGCGCTTCGAGGTGACCAGCGAATGCAGTTCGTCGAGCACGATGTAGCGCAAATCCTCGAAGAAGCGTCTTGCATCGTTCGAGGCGATCAACAGGGCAAGCTGCTCGGGCGTCGTCAGCAGGATGTCAGGCGGCGCCAGCTTCTGCCTTTGGCGCTTGTGCGAAGGCGTGTCGCCGGTGCGCGTCTCGATGGTGACGGGAAGCCCGATCTCTTCCACTGGCTTGCCGAGATTGCGCTCGATGTCGACGGCCAGCGCCTTGAGCGGCGAAATGTAGAGCGTGTGGATGCCGCGATGCGCCTCGCCGGGCTTCCGCCTGGGACGGTTGGCAAGTTCGATCAGCGAAGGCATGAAGCCGGCGAGCGTCTTGCCGGCGCCGGTCGGCGCGATCAGCAGCACCGACTGGCCGGCTTGCGCCCGCGCCAAAAGTTCAAGCTGATGGGCGCGCGGTGACCAGCCCTTCCGCCCGAACCATCTGACGAATGGCTCGGGCAGCACCACGGCGGCATTCCGTTCGGCAAGGCGCGGCTGCTCTGTCACGCGCCAGAGGTAGCGCGACGGCGCGCGATCGCCAAGAAAAATCGGAACAAAAGGGGATCAATGTTCCTCGCCCCGTTTACGGGAGAGGAAGGGTCAGGGCCGCCGAAACCCCGTCGGGCCGCCATAGAGATAGCCGATGCGCTCGACGGCCTCCTTCAGCCCTTCGCGCGAGACCAGCATTGTGTGGCCGTTGGCGTGGATCATGGTGTCGGGGTCGGTCATGATCGCGACATGGCCCTTCCAGAAGACGAGGTCGCCGCGCCGCAAGCCCGCGAAGTCAGGTCCCGGATCGAGCGGCTCGCCGATCGATGCCGCCTGCATGTCGGAGTCGCGCAGCACGTCCTTGCCCGTCATGCGCATCGCCAATTGCACGAGGCCGGAGCAGTCGATGCCGAAGCCGGAGACGCCGCCCCACAGATAGGGCGTGCCGAGAAAACCCTCCGCAACCGAAACATAGTCGGTCGCAACTTCGCCTATGGATCGCAGATGGGCCGCGATAAGCGCCTGGCCGGACGACAAAAGGGCATAGGGCGTGCCGCGCGTTTCGGCCGGGCCCGTCACGGTCACCGCCGAGCCCATCGACAATTGGCCGCTTACCGGGATGCGCAGGTCAGGGCCAGGATAGAGGAAGGTGCGCGGCACCGAGACGACATGGGTCGGCGCGTGATCCCTCGCCCCAAGCACGGTGTCGGCGACATAGCCGACATAACCGTCGCGCTCGGCCTGGATCCAGGCCCAGCCTTCCCTCTCCTCGAAGACCAGGACATCGTCGCCGAACACGGCCTGCGTGTTGACGCCGGCATCCCAGCGCGGTGACTTGCGCAGATCCGCCACCGGAACGGAAATCCGCGCCGGTAGCCCGGCGACGAAACGCTCGGCTGAAACCTCGCCTTTCAGCCTGGCATCGGCGAGATCGGAACGGAAGGCGTGGAGGCGGGCATCCCTGGCGGTCAAATCGGCACTCGGTCAGATGGACGATCGGTCAGATGGGCAGTTCATGGGCCCTGGCGATGATACCATCGCCGAAGCGCTCGACAAAGAGCGCGCCCTCGACGGTACGCCTGATCAGGACGTTGCGCTTGTCGAGCTCATCGCGGTGGCGCGACACCAGCTTCAGCGCGCCCATCGTGTCGAGCGCTCGCGTGATGACCGGCTTGGTGACGTTGAGCCGGGCCGCGAGCCCACGCACCGTATGCGGCGGCGGGTCGAGATAGATGGTGAACAGGATCGCCGTCTGGCGCATGGTGAGATCGGGCGCGCCGTCGCGCACCTGCGACAGCATCACCTGCTGCCACAGTCTGAGAGCCTGGCTGGGGCGCATCGAGATCGACATCGCCCCAGCATGCCGGCAAATTGTTTCGGTTCCGTTTCAGTACCGGCGTATTTGGCCCCAAAGGCATCACCCGAAACGCCTGGAGATAATCCGCTCCAGCGCGCGAATGCCCTGCGCCTCGCCGCCGGCAATGCCATGCGCGCGATCCGACGGATTCCAGGCGAAGATGTCGAAATGCGCCCAGCGCGGCGTCTTCTCGACGAAGCGTTTGAGGAAAAGCGCCGCGGTGACCGAGCCGGCGAAGCCATCGTTGGTGACGTTGTTGATGTCGGCGATCTTCGACGACAGCTTTGCATCGTAGGGCCGCCACAAGGGCATGCGCCACAGCGGATCCTCGACCGCCATCGATGCCGCCGACAGCTCGGACGCCAGCACCTCATCGCCGGTGTAGAAGGGCGGCAGATCCGGACCGAGCGCGACACGGGCAGCGCCGGTCAGCGTCGCCATGTCGACGAGCAGCTCGGGCTGTTCGTCATCGGCCAGCGCCAGCGCATCCGCCAGCACCAGCCGCCCCTCGGCGTCGGTGTTGCCGATCTCGACGGTGATGCCCTTGCGGCTCGTCAGCACATCGCCCGGCCGGAAGGCGTTGCCGGCAATCGAGTTCTCGACCGCCGGGATCAAGACGCGCAGCCGCACGTTTCGCCTGGCGGCCATAATCATGGAGGCAAGGCCCAGCACGTTGGCGGCGCCGCCCATGTCCTTCTTCATCAGCAGCATGCCTGATGACGGCTTGATGTCGAGGCCGCCGGTGTCGAAGCAGACGCCCTTGCCGACCAGCGTCACCTTCGGCGCCTCCGGTGGGCCCCAGAGCATGTCGATCAGCCGCGGCGCGCTTGTGGAGGCGCGGCCGACCGCGTGGATCATCGGGAAGTTCTGCTTGAGGAGATCGTCGCCGTTGATTGCCGACACCTGGGCCTGGTGCGTGGCGGCCAAGACCCGCGCCGCTTTTTCCAGCTCGTCCGGTCCCATGTCGCTGGTTGGCGTGTTGACGAGGTCGCGGGTCAGGAAAACGCCATCGGCGATGCGGCGGACATGCGCGGCATCGGCGCCCGCCGGCAGGGCGAAGCGGAGCTGCCTGCCGGGCTTCTTGCCATAGCGGGTGAAGGCATAGCCGCCAAGCACAAGCCCGATCGCCGCAAGGTCCGGCCAGGCCGGCTCGACGGCGAAGTGCCAGTCACCTTCCGGCAGGGCTCTCGCCAGGGCACCAACGGTGAGCGCGCCATCGCCATCGCCAAGGCCGAACAGGACGCCGGCAAGCGCGCCGTCCTCGCCCGGCAAGGGCAGCGTCCTGCCGGCCTCGCCGGAAAAGCCGTTGGCCCGGGCCCAGGCAATCACGGCAGGTGCCAGACCCGCGGCATCAAGGCCGCCGCCCGCGACCAGGTGGACCGGCAGGGCGGTCGCTGATTTCGTCTCGACGAGTTCGACTGGCATTCGATGGTCTCCGCTAGAGCAATTCCAGGAAAAGTGTGTAGCGGTTTTCCGTCCGGAATTGCGAAGAAGCAAATAGTTAGAGCGGTTCGGCGATTCCATGAAACGCTGAACCGCTCTAATGCCGTCCGACTCGGCGTTCTTAACTGTCCGTTAGGGTTAACAGAATATTTCTTCGGGAGGGAAGACGGCCACACAAGGCCGCACACATATGGAGGCCGCAGGCCGATGCTGATCAATGGTTTGATGAACACGGGCAAGCGGCTGATCACCACGGTCTTCATGGCTGCACTCGCGGCAAGTGTCGCCGGCTGCGGTACCAGCAAGCTCACGACCGGCTCCATCGGACGGTCCGACAGCAGGCCGCTGGAGACCATGTCTGCCTCCGAGCTGCACAGCGCGACGGCCAGGCTCGGCGAATCCTATGCCAGGAACCCCAACGACAAGCGGATCGCCACCAATTACGCGGCGGCGCTGCAGATGGATGGCGACGCAGACCAGTCGCTTGCCGTGATGCGCAAGCTGGCGATCGCACTGCCCAAGGACCGCGACGTGCTCGCCGCCTACGGCAAGGCGCTCGCCGCCAACGGGCAGTTCGAGCCGGCGCTGGATGCTGTGCGCCGCGCGCAGACGCCTGAATATCCGGACTGGCGGCTGGTGTCGGCCGAAGCCGCGATCCTCGACCAGCTCGGCCAGCGGGACGAGGCGCGCCAGGACTACCGCAAGGCGCTCGACCTCAAGCCGAACGAACCCTCGATCCTGTCCAATCTCGGCATGTCTTATGTGCTGGAAGGCGACCTGCGCACCGCCGAGACCTATATGCGCTCGGCGGCCCAGCAGCCGAACGCCGACAGTCGCGTGCGCCAGAATCTGGCGCTGGTCGTCGGCCTACAGGGCCGCTTCGACGAGGCCGAGAAGATCGCCTCGCAGGAGCTCTCGCCCGAACAGGCGCAAGCCAATGTCGCCTATTTGCGCCAGATGCTCGCCCAGCAGAACGCCTGGAACCAGCTGAAGGACCAGGACAAGGCAAAAGACACGCCCGCGACCAACTGACGGCATCGCCAGCGTCAGCCGATTCCTCAAGGTCATCGGCAATGGATCAGTTTGAAATTTGAGTTTTAGCTTTCAGCGAGATCGGATCGGTTTCGATCAGACGGAGGGACTTCACCATACCGGCGGTCTCGGCCTTGTATTTGAGAAAATGTGGCGTGGTCAGGTGCGCTTCATAAGCCGCCTGATCGGCATAACCTTCAATGACGCGGACGATATGCGGGCTTTCTCTGACCGACACCGCGAATAGAAAAAGCACCCCAGACTCTAGCCTCACAGAGGCTTCCGTCTCTTCAGAGATGAGAGCGGCGTAGGCGTCGAGGCAGTCGGCGTCGATCTCCAGTTCCGCTATCCTCACAATCATTGGCTATCCGTTTCATGTATGGCCTGCATGCAGCCGGCTTCTCGGCTTCCCTCTTCTCGATCAGCGCGACAATGATCTACCAAAGCTGGTCAGTAACGCCAGCGGCCATTGCCGGCGTCAAGCGCAGCCTTTTTCGTCAGCTTCCGGGTGTCGCTGCCCTACTGACTGCTTGAATTGTGCTGATCGCCGAAGATGCCGCGCTGGCTGACCTGGATGCCGGCCGGCCCCAGGATGATGGCGAACAGCACCGGCAGGAAGAACAGGATCATCGGCACGGTGAGCTTGGGCGGCAGGGCGGCTGCCTTCTTCTCCGCCGCGTTCATGCGCATGTCGCGGCTTTCCGAGGCCAGCACGCGCAGCGCATGCGCGACCGGCGTGCCGTAGCGCTCGGCCTGGACCAGCGCCTGCGACACCGACTTGACCGATTCCAGGCCGGTGCGGCTGGCAAGGTTCTCGTAGGCCACCTTGCGCTCCTGCAGATAGGAGAGCTCGGCGTTGGTGAGCACGAACTCTTCCGCGAGCGCCACCGACTGACCGCCGATCTCGTCGGCGACCTTGCGCAGCGCTGCTTCCACGGACATGCCCGACTCAACGCAGATCAGCATCAGATCCAGCGCGTCCGGCCACGCTATCTGGATCGACTGCTTGCGCTTGGTGGCGCGGTTGTTGACGTAAAGGATCGGCGCATAGAAGCCGCCATAGGCAACCACAACGCAGACAAACAGCTTGATGAAGGGTGGCTGCTGGGGCAGGCCGCCGAGCACGAACAGGTAGACGGCCGCGAGCGCGAAACCGACGAAGGGCAGGACCAGGCGGAAGAACAGGAAGCGCGTCAGCGGATTCTGGCCGCGAAACCCGGCCACTTTGAGCTTCTGCAGCGTGCCTTCATCGGCCAGCGCGCGCCTCAGGTCCAGCCGATCGACGATGTTGCGCATGCCGATCGACTGCTCTTCGCGCAGGCCCTTGCGGCGGCGATCGGCTTCGTTGGCCAGCCGTGCGCGCTGCTTGGCGCGCAGTTCCTCGCGCTCCAGCGCCACCGATTTCATGCGCGACTTAAGCTGGTTGCCGCCAAGCGCCGGCAAGAGCGTGAAGACCGTCGCGAACACCGCGATGCCGACCAGCAAGGCGATCAGAAAGCCGGGGTCGGTGAGGGATTTGACGACCTGGTCTGTCACTGACGCCCCCTAGACTTCGAAGTTCATCATCTTACGCATCACCAGGATGCCGATCGACATCCAGACCAGCGAACAGCCGATGATCAGGTTGCCCGTGCTGGTGGTGAACAGCGGCATGATGTAGTTCGGGCTCGACAGGTAGACGAGGAAGGCGACGACGAAAGGCAGGGCGCCGATGATGACGGCCGATGCCTTCGCCTCCATCGACAGCGCCTGCACCTTGGCCTTCATCTTCTTGCGGTCGCGCAGCACGCGCGAGAGGTTGCCAAGCGCCTCGGAGAGGTTGCCGCCCGCCTGTGACTGGATCTGGATGACGATGCCGAAGAAGCCCGCCTCCGCGCACGGCATGGTTTCGGACATGCGGATGGTGGCGTCGGGGATCGACATGCCCATCTGCTGCGAATCGATGATGCGGCGAAACTCGGTCCTGACCGGCTCCGGAGACTCGTTGGCGATCAGACGGATGGCATCGTTGAGTGGCAGGCCTGACTTGACCGCGCGCACGATGATGTCGAGTGCGTTCGGAAACTCGTTGAGGAATGCCTTGACCCGGCGGCTGCGGCGGAACGAGACGAACCAGCGCGGCAAGCCGAACGCGCCGGCCAGCAATGCGCCCGGCAGCACCAGAAGGGGCGCGCCGGCCACGTAGGCGAGCACCATGAGGGCGATGCCGCAGATCGCCGAGTAGATATAGAAGCGCTCGATGGAGACCTGCATGCCGGCCTGGCGGATCTGCACCTTGAGCGGCGGCTTCTTGACGATGCGATCGTTGGATCTCTGCTTTTCGTCGAGCTGCTTCAGCGTATCCTGGAGGGACTTTCGCCGCTTTACCGCCTCGGCGGCGCGGTCGCGCGAAGCCTTGACGATCGACCGGTCGGTTTCAGCCGTCTTGATGGTCTCAAGCCGCTTGCCGACCTGCTTCTCGTTGCTGATACGGGTGAACAGGAAAGCATAGGCGACCGCGCCGGCGCTGAAGCCAGCCAGCACGACAAACGCAAGTACGGTGCTGTCAATTCCGAACATCGACCAGAGCCCCTACGCCTCCAAATGCGTCAGCCAGCGTTTTTCTCCATAGCCTCGAGCGCGGTCGCGAGGCGCTGCTCCTCGCCATAATAACGGGCGCGATCCCAGCAATGTGGCCGGCCGATACCGGTCGACACATGCTCGCCGATCAGCCGGCCGCCCGCGTCCTCACCCTTGATGTTGTAGAGGATGAGGTCCTGCGTGATGATGACGTCGCCTTCCATGCCGATCACTTCGGTGATGTGGGTGATGCGGCGCGAGCCGTCGCGCAGGCGGGCCGCCTGGATGATCACGTCGACCGAGCCGACGACGATCTCGCGCACGGTCTTCTGCGGCAGCGAATAACCGCCCATCGCGATCATCGATTCGATACGGTTCAGGCACTCGCGTGGGCTGTTGGAGTGGATCGTTCCCATCGAACCGTCGTGGCCGGTGTTCATCGCCTGCAACAGGTCGAACACTTCCGGTCCGCGCACTTCGCCGACGATGATCCGCTCGGGCCGCATGCGCAGGCAGTTCTTGACCAGGTCGCGCATCGTCACCTCGCCCTCGCCCTCGAGATTGGGCGGACGGGTTTCGAGGCGAACCACATGCGGCTGTTGCAGCTGCAGTTCGGCGGAGTCCTCGCAGGTGATGACGCGCTCCTCGCGGTCGATGTAGTTGGTCAGGCAGTTGAGCAGGGTCGTCTTGCCTGAGCCGGTGCCGCCCGAGATGACGACATTGCAGCGGACTCGGCCGATGATCTTGAGGACCTCGGCGCCCTGCGGCGAGATCGCGCCGAACTTGACCAGCTGGTCGAGCGTCAGCTTGTCCTTCTTGAACTTGCGGATGGTGAGGGCGGTGCCGTCGATGGAGAGCGGCGGCGCGATGACGTTGACGCGGGAACCGTCGGGAAGGCGGGCGTCGCAGATCGGGCTCGATTCGTCGACCCGGCGGCCAACCTGGCTGACGATGCGCTGGCAGATATTGAGGAGCTGCTGATTGTCGCGGAAGCGTATGCCGGTCTGTTCGACCTTGCCGTTGACTTCGATGTAGACGTTCTTGGAGCCGTTGACCATGATGTCGGCGATGTCGTCACGGGCAAGCAGCGGCTCCAGCGGCCCGTAGCCGAGCACATCGTTGCAGATATCCTCGAGCAATTGCTCCTGCTCGGCGATCGACATCGCGAAATTCTTGATCGCGATGATGTCGTTGACGATGTCGCGGATTTCCTCGCGCGCGCTTTCGGGATCGAGCTTGGCGAGCTGCGACAGGTCGATCGTGTCGATGAGGGCGGAAAAGACCTGGCTCTTGGTGTCGTAGTAGGTCTCGCTGCGCTCGCGCTGGACCTTCTTCGGCTCCGGCGCCAGCGGCGGCGGCGGCGGCTCGACCGGGCGGCGGGCGGGCTGAGCGGCCGGCTCTCCGGCCTGCGGCGGCGCGGCGGGCCGCGCAAGAACCGCGGCGTCCGCGGATCCAGGCGCCGCCGGCCCCGGTGCCGGCTGGCGGAATTCCGGCTTGAACCGGTTGCCGTCGTCAGAGCCTCTCTTACCAAACATGATCGACTACCAATTCCGCCGCCTGAGCGTCATTTCTTGTTGCGCGAGAGCTTGCCGAGAAGCGAGCCGAGACCCGCCTTCTTCTTGGTCTTGATTTCGCTGCGTCCGGTCAGCACATGCGCGATCTCGTCGATGATGCCTACGATCGGGCTCTTGGCATCCATCTCGCCCAGCATGCGCCCGTTGTTGGCCGCGTTGCCAAAGAGCAGCGGTTCGAACTGGATGACCGCCATCGGCGTGATGCCGAGCGGCTCGGCAAAATCCGACGGCCCGATCTCGGGACGCTTCGGCACGCCCGCCTGATTGATGACGAGCCTTGGCGGCGGATCGTTCGGACGCAGCCTTTTCAGCATGTCCACCATGTTCTTGGTGTTGCGCAGATTGGCCAGTTCCGGCGTCGCGGTGATGACGACCTCATCCGCCTTGATGAGGATGCTCTTGGCCCATCCCGTCCAGACATGCGGGACATCTAGGACCAGGAGCGGCGCGCTGCGCTGGGCCGTGTCGATAAGCTGCGAGAAGGCGTCGGAATCGAAGTCGTAGACCCGCTCGAGCGTGGATGGGGCCGCAAGCAGCGACAGGTGTTCTGCGCATTGCGCAAGCAACCGGTCGAGATAGACCTCGTCGACGCGCTCGGGCGAAAACACCGCCTCTGCGATGCCTTGCGCCGGATCCTGGTCGAAATTGATGTTGGCCGTTCCGAAGGCAAGATCGAGATCGGCCACGACCACTTCGGACTTGAACAGCGACGACATCGCCCAGGCGACATTGTGGGCGATGGTCGAGGAGCCGACGCCGCCCTTGGCGCCGATGAAGGCGATCGAGCGGCCGATCGGCTCGGCCTCCGGATCGACGAAGATCGACGAAACCACGCTGACGATGTCGGTCATCGACACCGGTGCGATGACGTATTCGGAAATGCCGGAGCGGATGAGCTCGCGATAGAGGCCGACGTCGTTGTAGTGGCCGATCACCACGACCTTCGAGGACGGATCACAATATTCGGAAAGCTGCGCCAGCTGCTCCAGCAGTTGCTTGGGCTCGCTGCGGGATTCGAGCAGGATCAGGTTGGGCGTCGGCGCCGACTGGTAGAACTCGATCGCGGTGGCGATGCCGCCCATATGAACCTTCAGATGGGCCTTCGCCATGCGCCGGTCCTCGCCGGCGAGGCGGACCGGACTGGCGACGCCCTCGGTTTCGCAAAAAGCCTGGATCGAGATGCGCGGGACCGGCCGCAAGGCCTGCATCGCGGCGATGTCCTGTTGCGAGGTATCGCCACCATCCAGTGGCGCGTCATAGGCAAGATTGCTCATCGTCATGCTCTCTCCCTGACTTGCGCCGCTAGTAGGTCACTTCCGAGTTGCCGAGGAACTCGTCCGAAATGCCTCTGCTGCGATAGATGTCGATCACCTTGCTGCGGTTTTCGGCATCGATGTCGGATTGCTTGCGCGGCCCTAGCAGATCGGCCGGATTGGCCATCTGAGCGGCGAGGTTGTTCTGATACGAGCAGCCATAGTCGGCATAGTGCTTGTTTTCCGACGTCTGAAGCAGGTCTTCGGGCCAGCGTCCGCATTTGTCGGTCTGGGCCTTGATCGAGACGTAGGCGACGCGCACCGGCGCGGACGCTTCAGGCGATACCGACTGGTAGGACGTCATGACGATCCGGCTCCGGCTGACGCCGGCTGCGATGGCAAGCCTGGCGAAGTCGCGGCTGGCGGCGGCCGCGGCCACCTCGTTGGCCGACCCGACCGGGGCCGCGATCGTCAGCGCTGGGGCGGCGCTCTTGTCGTAGCCGTCGAGGAAGCCGAGCAGCGTATCGCGCTGGGAACCGGTCATGCCGCGGTCACCGGCGCCGACGGGAAGATCGATCTTCTGGTTTTTTTCAGCGATCACGATCGGATGGCTGGTGCGATAGTCGTCGGGGATGGCACCGACCGTAACGCTGTCGCGCTTCCAGCCGGCGCAGCCGGCAAGGGATGCGGCGAGCATGACCGCCAGGACCGGTGCGGCCGAGCGGCGGATCCGCTCGCGACCGGACCGTGCCGGCGCTGCGGTCCCGATGATCTTCGATGACTGGAACATGTCCGCTTCCCCGCTCACTTGTAGATGAAGCCGACAACGCCGTGATAGCGGCCGTTGGGCCTGTCGGTCTGCATGGTGCCGTAGACGCGGTTGACGCGACCAAGGAACATGCCCGCGCCGTCGCTCGGCGCGTTGAAGTTGTCGTCCGGCTTGGCAAGTTCATTGCGCGCGACCGGCCTGGCCAGATAGGGCGTGATGATGATGACGAGCTCGCTTTCGTTGCGCACGAAGTCCTTGCTGCGGAAAAGCGTGCCGAGCACCGGGATCTTGGCCAAGCCTGGCAGCCCCGAAACAGCCTGACGAATATCGTCACGGACAAGGCCGGCTATCATCATCGAACCGCCCGACGGCAATTCGACCGTCGTATCGGCCAGTCTCTTGCGAATCGACAGCAAGGTGGTTCCCGGCAGAGCGCCGCCCCCCTCGAGGGTGGTCGCGCCTTCTGCGGTCGGCTCCGAGACGGACGTCCTGACCTTGAGACTGATCCGCCCAGCCGACAGAACCACCGGCTGGAACTCGAGGCCGATGCCGTATTCGAGCTTGTCGTTGGTGTATGTGATTTGGCCCGTTTGGTTGTCAGTCGACGTGTTGCTCGTCCGCGAAGTGATGAGATTGAACTCACCGCCCACCTTGAATGTTGCCTTTTCGCCCGAAACAGCTGTCAGGGTCGGTTCCGCAAGCGTCTTCATGACGCCGCTTTGTTCCATGGCATTGATGTAGGACTGGAGTTCCGCAGTACCTAGCGACAGTCCAGAGCTTTGCGAGAGCGGTTTGCCCAATCCGTAGTTGGTCGAGCTGACGGCACCCCAGGTGATGCCATTGCTGCCGCCATTGCCGACCATGTTGACGCCGAGTTGCTTCATCACCGAGCGGCTGACTTCCGCCACCGTCACCTTGAGCGTCACCTGGTCGTCGCCGATGATCTGCAGCAGGTTGACGATCTTCGAGACGCGGCGTTCCTGGTCGGGATTGTTGATATCGACACCGCCATTGGCCGACCCACCGGCGGCGGTCTGCGAATATTGTCCGGTGGTCGCCTCGCCGCCAGACACAAAGATGGTCGCCAGATCGACCGCGCGCTTGGCGTCGAGGGGGGTGTCCACGGTTCCGGTCAAGACGACGTTGTCGTTCAAAAGTTCGACCTTGATCTCGGAGGTCGGAAGGAAGCGCTTGAGGTAGTCCTCCAATCCGGCGACGTCGCGTTCGACCGCAAGGTCCAGGCTGACGATCTGCTCGCCATTGGGACCGAAGACGAAGATGTTGGTCTCGCCCACGGCCTTGCCGAACAGATAGATGCGCCTTGCCGTGCGCGTCACCGCATCGGCGACCGCCGGATTGGCAACGAGAATGTCATAGGCGTCGCTGGGCAGGTCGATGACCACCGACTTGTTGAGGCCGAGCTTAACGCGCTGCGTGGCGGTGGACGCCGACACCTGGGCGCTCCTTTTCGCGGCCTTCGCCTCGATAACTCCAGGCGCGCTGGTGCCGAGCAGGAACAGGCCGATCGCCGCTGCCACCATGAAGGGCAGTTTACCCTTTAGCCTCATTTCCTTGCTCCCACTTCGGAAACTTCGCCCGACTTGATCATCCGCACCGTGCCGCGCCGGCCGTTGCCGGAGACGAGGTAGTCAGCCTCGTTCAGATTCTTTTCGCTGGTGTCCGTGATCGAACGCAGCGCCAACGTCAGGCGATCGGCCATCTGCTGCGCGACCGTGATGATTTCGGCCTGCTGCGGCGTCAGCTCCAGAGTGGCTGTCTGGCCAACCCTGGTCTTCTTGCCCTCCTCGTCCTCCTGGATGGTCTGGTCGATCGCCAGGACGCGGATGTTCTTCAGGATGGTCTCGGTGGTGAAGCCGCTGCCACCCGTTCCAGTGTCGGAACGGCGGGTCATGATGACGTCAACGAAATCATTGGGAAGGATGAAGCCACCCGCCGAAGTGTCGGCAGATATGGCAGTGGCGACGGCGCGCATGCCGCTGGGCAGAATTGACGACATGAAGCTCTGCCCCTCGCCGATCAGCTTGGAGCGCCTCAGCGGCTCGCCCGTGTACATCGCCACGCGGGCAACGGAGCCCTTCAGCTTATCCAGCGCATCGGGCTCGGCGGCTCGGGTGATGAAATTGGCATTGATGCCGCCGGACGGCCAGGACTCCCAGCTGATGTTGTTCTCCAGCGGGCTGCCCATGGCGACATCGCCGGACAGGACGAGCACGTCCTGCAG
>NZ_RZOI01000310.1:0-6614 GCF_004022645.1 Mesorhizobium sp. M4A.F.Ca.ET.020.02.1.1
TGGAATGCCAGAAATGCCGCCTTGGCTAAAATCGCGCCCGCAAATGGCGGATTTCTGACAGCCGCGCTTTCGTGCCGGCGCTTTGATGCGTGGCATGACCGAACCAAGGCGCAAGCGCGGCACTGAGCGAACCAGCAACCGGGGGCCGTCCGCGATCCCGCAATTGCCGACAAGACGGGTGACCAATCCCTATCCGCCGATGGCGCTGCTCTCGGCCGACCAGATCGAGGCGATCCATGAAGCCTCGATGCATATCCTGGAAAATTTCGGCATCGAGGTGATGAGCCCGCGGGCGCTGACGCTGTTCGAAAAGGCGGGTGCTGCGGTCGATCATGCGTCGATGAACGTCCGCATCGATCGCGGCATGGTCGCAGAGGCGCTGAAGACGACACGGTCCGCCTACACGCTCACGCCGCGCAATCCGGCGCACGCCATCCATCTCGGCGGCAACACGATCAATTTCACCCTGGTGGCCGGGCCGCCCAACGTGCACGACATGGAGCGTGGCCGCCGCGCCGGCAATTTGCGCGACTATCAGGACCTCGTGCGGCTGGCACAGCATTTCAACTGCGTCCACATGCTCGGCAACCAGGTCTGCGCGCCGATCGAACTGCCGGCCAATTCGCGCCATCTCGACACTTACTTCGCCAATCTGACGCTGACCGACAAAAGTTTCCATGTCTCGGCGATCGGCCGGGGCAGGGCGCTCGACGGCATCGAGATGATGGCGATCGCGCGCGGGCTGACGCTTGACCAGCTGCGCAACGATCCCGGCATCGCCACCATCATCTCGGTCAACTCGCCGCGTCGCTTCGACGAGATGATGGCCGAAGGCCTGATGACCATGGCCGAGTTCGGCCAGTCGGTAGCGGTGACGCCTTTTACGCTGATGGGGGCGATGAGCCCGGTGACGCTGGCCGGAGCGCTGGCGCAGCAGAACGCCGAGGCGCTGTTCGGCGTCGTGTTGACGCAGCTCGTTCGGCCCGGCGCGCCGGTCATGTACGGCGCCTTCACCTCCAATGTCGACATGAAGTCGGGCGCGCCGGCTTTCGGCACGCCAGAAAACACCAAGGCCAACATCGCGTCCGGACAACTGGCAAGGCGCTATGATTTGCCTTACCGCACGACGCCCGGTTCGGCCTCCAATGCGGCCGACGCGCAAGGCGCCTATGAGACGCTGATGGCGCTGTGGGGCGCGGTGCTCGGCCACGGCAACCTCGTCTACCACGCTGCCGGCTGGCAGGAGGGCGGGCTGACGGCGTCGTTCGAGAAATTCATCATCGACGTCGAGATGATCCAGCACATGATGGAGTTCCTGCGGCCGATCGTGGTCGACGAGGGGGAACTCGCGGTCGAGGCGCTGGGCGCGGTGCCGACGGGCGGCCATTTCTTCGGCGAGCCGCACACACTGGAACGCTACGCCACCGCCTTCTACCAGCCGATGCTCTCCAACTGGCAGAATTACGAGGCCTGGCAGGAGGCCGGCGGCCTCGACGCCACGGCGCGCGCGACGCGGCTGTGGAAGAAGGCGCTGGAGGAATATGTCCAGCCAGAGATGGATCCTGCGGTGCGCGAGGCGCTCGAAGCCTATGTCGCCAGGCGCAAGGAAGCGATCGGGCAGGGCGAGCCGTGAGTTCCTTGGCGTCGGCGCGGGCACCCCCCTCTGCCCTGCCGGGCATCTCCCCCTCAAGGGGGGAGATTGGATATCATCTCGGCTTTCGCAAATTTTCGGCGTCGCAGGGGATGGCGGAGTTCGAACTGCTGATCTCCCCCCTTGAGGGGAGATGGCCGGCAGGCCAGAGGGGGGTGCTTGGCGTTGCCCTTCCGATTCACCTTGTCTCTCCAACGTATTGATATCAGAGAAAAACCCATGAAATCGCATGCAAAGGTCGTGGTCATTGGCGGCGGTGTCGTCGGATGCTCGGTGCTGTTCCATCTGGCCCGGCACGGCTGGACCGACATCGTGCTTTTGGAGCGCGACGAGCTGACCTCGGGCTCGACCTGGCATGCCGCCGGCGGCATGCACACGATCAATGGCGATCCCAACGTCGCCAAGCTGCAGAAATACACGATTTCGCTCTACAAGGAGATCGAGGAACTGTCCGGCCAGGCGACCGGCGTGCACCTCACCGGCGGCGTGCTGCTGGCGGCGACCGAGGCGCGTCTCGACTGGCTGCGCGGCGTCGTCGCCAAGGGGCGCTATCTCGGCATCGACCTCGAGGTGATCTCGCCCAACGAGGCGGCCGAACTGATGCCGCTGCTCGATCCAAAGCAATTCGTCGGCGCGGTGCGTAACAAGGAAGACGGCCATCTCGATCCGTCCGGCGTGACGCACGCCTATGCCAAGGCGGCGCGGAAACTAGGCGCCGAGGTCGAGCGTTTCACCAAGGTCGAGGACATCGTGCGCCGTCCCGACGGGCTGTGGCGCGTGATCACCAACAAGGGCGAGGTGGTGGCCGAGCATGTCGTCAATGCCGGCGGCCTGTGGGCGCGCGAGGTCGGCCGCATGGTCGGGCTTGAACTGCCGGTGTTGGCGATGGAGCACATGTACCTGATCACCGAGGACATGCCGGAGGTCGCCGCCTGGAACCAGGAGACCGGCACCGAGATCATCCATGCGGTGGATTTCGACGGCGAATTGTATCTGCGCCAGGAGCGCGGCGGCATGCTGATGGGCACCTACGAGAAGGCCAACAAGCCGTGGTCGGAATTCCAGACGCCATGGAATTTCGGCCATGAACTGCTGGAGCCGGACATCGATCGCATCGCGCCGTCGCTGGAAGTCGGCTTCCGGCATTTCCCCGCCTTCCAGCACACCGGCATCAAGCAGATCATCAACGGCCCCTTCACCTTCGCGCCGGACGGCAATCCGCTGGTCGGTCCGGTGCGCGGCCTGCCCGGCTTCTGGGTCGCCTGCGGCGTGATGGCCGGCTTTTCGCAGGGCGGCGGTGTCGGTTTCGCACTTTCAAACTGGATGATCGAGGGCGATCCCGGTGCCGACATCTGGGCAATGGATGTCGCGCGCTACGGCGACTGGGCGACGATGGCCTACACCAACGCCAAGGTGCGCGAAAATTATTCGCGGCGCTTCTCGATCCGCTTCCCCAATGAGGAATTGCCGGCCGGACGTCCGCTCAAGACGACGCCGGTCTATGACGCCCTCTCGGCCAAGGGCGCGCAATGGGGCGTGTCCTACGGGCTGGAGGTGCCGCTCTGGTATGCCCCTGAAGGCGTCAAGGACGAGTTCTCGTGGCGGCGCTCGAGCGATTTCGACCATGTCGCGAAGGAAGTGGCAGCGGTGCGCGGCGGCGTCGGCCTGGCGGAGATTTCCAACTTCGCCAAATACGCGGTGACGGGTGAGGGCGCAGCCGCCTGGCTCGACCGCATGCTGGCCTGCAAGCTGCCGAAGCGCGGCCGCATGACGCTGGCGCCGATGCTGAAGGATGACGGCAGGCTGATCGGCGATTTCACGCTGGCCAACATCGACGACGGCGAGTGGTTCATCGCCGGCTCCGGCATCGCCGAGCAATATCATATGCGCTGGTTCGAGGCGTATCTGCCGAAAGACGGCTCCGTGCGCGTCGAGGCTTTGGGACAGAAGCTGACCGGGCTGGCGATCGCCGGACCGAAGGCGCGAGATGTGCTGGCAAAGGTGACGCGCGCTGACGTCTCCAATACGGCATTGCCCTTCATGGCCGTTGCGAAAATGGACATCGGCATGGCGCAGTGCCTGGTCGGCCGCGTCAGCTATACCGGCGATCTCGGCTACGAAGTCTGGGTGGCGACCGAATATCAGCGCGCCGCATTCCAGGCGATGATCAAGGCAGGCGAGGAGTTCGGCATCGGCCTGTTCGGCTCGCGCGCGCTCAATGCTCTCAGGCTCGAAAAGAATTACGGCTCATGGGCGCGTGAGTACAGGCCGATCTATGGGCCGCTGGAGGCAGGCCTCGACCGTTTCGTCGCCTATGGCAAGGAGGCGGACTTCATCGGCAAGCAGGCGGCACTGGCCGAACGCAAGCAGGGCGGCAAGCTGCGGCTGCGCGCCTTCATCGTCGAAGCGGACGACGCCGATGTCATCGGCGACGAGCCGATCTGGTACGATGGCGTCGTGCGCGGTTGGGTCACCTCGGGCGGCTACGCGCATCACGCGAAACAGTCGGTCGCCATGGGCTATGTGCCGAAGGAGATCGCTGACGAGAGCGACGGCTTCGAGATCGAGATACTCGGCAAGCGCCATGCGGCGCGAACACAAGCCTCGCCATTGTTCGACGCGAATTTCGAAAGGATGCGCGCCTGACCGGGCGCGCATTCTTTTGGCAGGGTTACGCGTTGCGGCGGTTGTCCAGCGCGAAGGCGCCGGCACCGGCAAACACGAGATAGAGGAAGATGAAGCAGAAGGAGATCGCCGCGTCGCCGCCATTGTTGACCGGGAAAAAGTCGCGCGGCGCATGCGCCATGAAATAGGCGATCGCCATCTCGCCAGCGAGAAGGAACGCCACCGGCCGGGTGAGCAACCCGAGAGCGAGCAGGATGCCGCCGGCGAATTCAAGGATGCCGGCAGCCAGAGGCAACCCACTCAAGGCGCCGGCGTGCTCGCCGACGGGGAAATTGAACAGTTTCTGGGTGCCATGTTCGATGAATTGCAGCGCAGTCACGATGCGCAGCACGCCGAGCGCCTGTGGCCGGTACTGGGAAAAACCTTCGAAAAGCTTCATCCAAAACTCCATTTTGCCTCCCCGCCTGGCCATAAAATATCGCCCTACAATGGACCACTCACTTCCGATGCCCTGCCTTCAACAATCGGTGAGTGAAAACGGTTTCATCTCCCAAAAATGTTTCTCTTCATGGTTGCATAAATATCGCTATGGTTGTATTGATGCCGGTACGCCAACCATCCGAGTTCCCCTTGCCATGAAAACAATCGTCATCAGCCTGTTCGCAATCCTTGCAGGCACCAGCTTCGCCATGGCCGCCGAGGGCGGCTGTGATGCCTTCAAATGGCCGGTGGCGCGCGAGCAGGCACTGTTTGCGGCAGCGCCGGCCGCGCAGTCCGGCGCTGCCCTGACGGTCGGCCAGGCGATGGATTTCACGCTCGCAGCGGTCGACACGATCAGCTTTGAAGTGCCTCCGGACCGTGCCCCGGCAGCCGGCACGTTCGGCGCGACCGCAAGCATCGTCGTGCCGCCGGAAGGAGAGCTCCAGGTCAGCCTGTCGGATGAGGCCTGGATCGATATCGTGCAGGACGGCCACGCCGTGAAGTCGGCTGGGTTCAGCGGCGTGAAGACCTGCCCGGGCATTCGCAAGAGCGTGCGTTTCAAGCTGTCGGCCGGTCCGGCCACCGTCCAGCTCAGCGGCAGCAAGAAGGCCGACCTCAAAGTGGCGGTGCTGACGCCGGAGTGATCCGGTCGCCTACCGCATTGGCGCGATGAGCGCGAAATGCGCGCCTTGAGGATCCGTGCACTGTACGATCCAATCCCCGCCGGGCACCTCCATCGGCCCCATGATGACCTTGCCGCCATTGTCGGTCACGCGCTTGGCCGCGGCGTCGATGGCGGCGACGTTGAAGTAGAACTGCCAGACTGGCACCGGGATCTGCTCAGGCTTGTTCATCATGCCGCCGACAGGGTCGCCGCCAAAAGCGAAGACCTGGTAGATGCCCATGGCCGGGCCCATGTCGAAGTCACCGGCCTTGGTCCAGCCGAACTGGCCGGCATAGAAGTCGAAAGCCGCTTTCCAGTCCGTCGTGTAGAGCTCATGCCAGCCGATGTGGCCTGGCGTTCCCGCCGGCACCGGCGGCTGATCGGGTTGGTTCGGCTGCAGGAACATGAAGGTCGCGCCTTGCGGATCGGCAACGACAGCAAAGCGCCCGACGCCCGGAATATCGTCCGGCGCGCGGTGGACAGAGCCACCCGCCTCCTTCAGCGACGCCGTCGCGCCATCCGCATCCTTGGTGTGGATATAGCCGAGCCAGGCCGGCGGCATGCCCATCTTGGCGGCATCCTCGGGCAGCGTCATCAAGCCGCCGACGCCGCGCTCGCCAACATTCATGACGATGTAGCGCGGCATGCCGGGCGAGGTATCGAAGGGTTGGCCCTTCCAGCCGACAACGGCTGTGTAGAAGGCCTCGGCGGCGTCGAGGTCGGTGGTCATCAATTCGTACCAGAAGAACGGCATCGGTGATTTCGGCATCGTCATGCTCCTTGGGTTTGTCCATCTGATTGTCTCGTGATCGATCTTAGGATGATCCGACGACAGGAATTCGACATGGGCCGGAAATCGACGGCGGCAAGGCACTGTGACTGCAATCTTGCGCGCCATGCGGTTTTCGCCTTTGCTTGTCCGTCAATGAGGGGATCACGATCCATGCGGCAGATGTCGCTCACGCCGGAGCTTGTGGCGCTCTGTCATCGGGAGGAAGCCGATCCAGGTCCGGACGGCAGCTGGACGCAATTGAACGACGATGATTTCCGCTCGCTTGCCCAGCGTCTGTCAGGCGAAGCCGACGAAGGGCCGCTGTGGGTGTTCGCCTATGGCTCGCTGATCTGGAAGCCGGCCTTCGATTCCGTCGAGCAGCAGCGCGCCTCGGCCCATGGCTGGCATCGGTCGTTCTGCCT
>NZ_RZOI01000311.1:0-6594 GCF_004022645.1 Mesorhizobium sp. M4A.F.Ca.ET.020.02.1.1
GGCGTGGTGCTCGTTGCGCGGATCGTAAAGGCCCTGAGCGGCCATGCCGGTGGCGGTGCGGGTCGCGGTTTTGACGGCTGCCGCTTTCGTCTGCGCGGCCTGGCCGTTAATCGCAGATGGCGTCAATTCCGTCATCGTCCCGTCCTCCGTTCCGCGCCCCTTTGAGGCGCTGGTTTGCCTTGGGAAGCGCGATGCTTCCCCCTCATCCTTGCTGCACGTCTTGCGAAATCGTTGCCGAACCATGCGGTGCGCCGCCCGGTTCGTATCCGGTATCGTACAGGCCAGAGCCGAGCCGTCTACCCGTCGCTCGCGGCAACGGCCGGAATGGCCCACATGATACGCCAGTCCAGCCTGTTTTGTGCGACAAAATAAGACAGCACTACTGTCCTAAATTTTTTATGGCAGAAATCAGGCGCGCGCACAAGACCGATTCACAAAAATCTTGGCCGCGCCGCGACACAAAATTTCGCCAGAGGGCGACAAAGCGTAAGCTTCGGTCGCTGCCGATTTCGGCGTCGGCTGGCATCACCGCTTTCCCGGCAATTGGCCCCTTGCACTTGCAAGACCAAAACGGTCAAGTCGCGCCGGCTTCTGCAAATCAGCTACGGACCTCTCGATGTTCTTTGCATCCGACAACTGGGCGGGCGTCCATCCCGACATCTCGGCCAACCTATCCCGGCACGCGGCGGGCATCGCCACCGCCTATGGCGACGGCGACCTCGACCGCGCCGTCTATCGCCGTTTCAGCGAGATCTTCGAAAGCGACGTCCAGGTGTTCTTCGTCGCGACCGGCACAGCGGCGAACGCATTGTCGATGGCAGCGTTGAACCGTATCGGCGGCATCGCGCTTTGCCATTCCGAAGCGCATATCAATGTCGATGAGTTCGGCGCGATGGGTTTCTACACTGGCGGCGCGCGCGTGATGCCGGTGCCCGGGCCTCTGGGTCGCATCAACCCGCAGCCGCTGGACAAGGCCATCCAGCGCTATTCGCGGGACCTCGCGCCCGGCGGCCAGCCGATGGCCGTGACCATCACCCAGGCGACCGAAGTCGGCACGGTCTACACCGTCGACGACGTCAAGGCGATCGCCGAGGTCAGCCGTCGCCACGGCCTGCCGCTCCACATGGACGGTGCCCGTTTCGCCAACGCCATCGCCGCGACCGGCGTCACGCCGGCCGAGATGACCTGGAAGAGCGGCGTCGACATCATCTCCTTCGGCGCCACCAAGAACGGCTGCTGGATGGCCGACGCTGTCGTGATCTTCAATCAGGAGGTCGGCAAGGACCTGCGCCTGCTTCGCCAACGCGCCGGGCAGACATTCTCCAAGGCGCGCTTCATCTCGGCTCAGTTCGAAGCCTATTTCACCGATGACCTTTGGCTGAGAATGGCAGGCCACGCCAATGCGATGGCCGCGCGTCTGGCCGAGACGATCGAGGATGCGCCGACCGGCAGGCTGGCCTGGCTACCACAGGCAAACGAGGTGTTCGCGATCCTCGACCGTGCCGCTGCCGAGAAGATGCAAGCCGCCGGCGCCAAATTCTATGAATGGGGCGTGCCGCTGGGCTTTGACGGCCATCTCGGCGACAACGAGGCGATCTACCGCTTCGTCGCCAGCTTCGCGACGACGAAGCAGGAGATCGAGCGTCTCGGCCAGTTGCTCGCTTGAGCTCGCGACATCGGGAGGAACCAGATGACCAGGCCCTCTCTCGGCTCGACCATGCGGCTGGTTCGTCCGGCGCCAAACGTTGTCGGCTTCTACGATGGCCGCCTCGATGGCGTTCGCATCTGGTCGGAGGAGCCGAACTGGCTCGACGACGGCGCCTATTCGCTGGGCATTTGCACTTATGCGATCGTCGATGGATCGCAAGCGCTTGTCTATGACACGCATATATCCCTGCCCCACGCCCGCCTTGTCCGGCGGACGCTCGAAGAGATGGGCGTGACCTCGATCCGCGTCGTGCTCAGCCACTGGCATGACGATCATATTGCCGGGAACGAGATGTTCCATGATTGCGAGATCATCGCCAACCGCCTCACAGCCTCGGCCCTTGAACGTGGCCGGGCCGAGATCGAAGGCGGCAATCCGCCGATCAGGCCGCTCCTGCTCCCCAACAGGATATTCGACAACAACCTCCATCTGACCGTCGGAGCGATCCCCGTCGAACTCCGCCAGGTCGAAATCCACAGCCATGACGGCACGGTCCTGCTGATGCCCGATGCCGGCCTGTTGCTGGCGGGCGACACGCTGGAGGACTCGATCACCTATGTCTCCGAACCGGAGCGTCTTGCCGAACATCTGATCGACCTGGAGCGCATGGCCGGCTGGCGGTTCGATCGCATCCTGCCCAACCACGGTTCCTGCGAAACAATTGCAGCAGGTGGCTATGACAGAAGCCTTATCGCCGCGACCCAGGCCTATGTTCGAAAACTGCTTGCCTGCCGGCAAGAGCCTGACCTGGCCAAGCAGGATCTGAGAACCTTCGGCGCGGATATGTTTGCCTCGACGGCCGTCGAGTATTTCGCGCCATACGAAGCCGTTCACCGACAAAATGTCGAGGCTGCGCTGGCGGCAAAGGGCTAAGGGCTAGCCCAGGAACGGCCGCGCCAGCAGTTCCAGGCCAAGCACGATCAGGAAGATCAGAAACCAGCGCCGGAAGGTCGCCGGGCTGATGCGCTGCCTGAGCAGCTGGCCGAGCCACATGCCGAGCAGGGCCGGCAGCACCGCCAGTGACGACATCGCGAGATGCTCGACCTCGAACGCTCCGTGCGAGGCGAGGCCAAGCGCCAGCGCGATGGTGGACACGGTGAAGGAAAGGCCGAGCGCCTGGATCAGGTCGTCCCTGCCGAGCCCCAGCGCCTGGATGTAGGGCACGGCCGGCACCACGAAGACGCCGGTGCCGCCGGTGACGAGGCCGGTGAGGACGCCGATGATGGGCGACAGCCAGCGCTCGGCCCTGGCCGGAATGCCGGGCCGCCGCGCCAGGAGTGTGTAGGTGGCGTAGAGGACAAGGGCGGCGCCGAGGCCGGCGGTCGTCCATTTGACGTTGTCGCTGGCGAGCAACCGCGCGCCGGCAATCGTGCCGACCATGATGCCGGCCATCATCAGCCACAGCCGACGCAGGATCGACGCGAAGCTCGGGCCGGCGAACAGCTGCCAGACATTGGTGACGAAGGACGGCACGATCAGCAGCGAGGCCGCGGTGACAGGCGGCATAGCGGTGCCCAGAAGTCCCATCGCCAGCGTCGGCAAGCCCATGCCGGTCACGCCCTTGACGACGCCGGCCAGCAGGAAGGTGATGGCGATGGTTGCCGTCAGCGCCAGGGAAAAATCGGACATCGCCCTTCATGCTGGGCCGGCGCCTGCTTCAAAAGGGCCAGAAGCCTTTGTTGCGGATGGCACAGAAATCCGCGCAAACAAAAAGCGGCGCCTCTCGGCGCCGCTTTCGTCTCGGGAGGAGACTGGTCTTACGGATGGTGCTCGCGGATTACGCGGCCGCTTTGGCCTCGATCTGCCTGGCCTTGTCCGAGGACTGGGTGATCGCGATCTTGCGCGGCTTCAGCTCCTCGGGAATGTTGCGCTTGAGGTCGACGAAGAGCAGGCCGTTCTTCAGCGTGGCGCCCTCGACCTCGACATGGTCGGCGAGCTGGAAGCGGCGCTCGAAAGCCCTCGAGGCAATGCCGCGATAGAGCAGCTCGGAGCCTTCGCCGTTGCCCTCTTCCTTGCGCTCACCCTTGACGGTCAGCACGTTGCGGTGGGCCTCGATTGAGATCTCGTCTTCCGAGAAGCCGGCAACCGCCATCGAGATGCGATAGGCGTTCTCGCCTGTGCGCTCGATATTGTAGGGCGGATAGGTCTGCGCGCCGTCGGGCTGGCCGAGCGAGTCGAGCATGGTGAAGAGACGGTCGAAACCGACGGTCGAACGATAGAGCGGGGAAAAATCAACGTGACGCATAGGGTGTTCTCCTATTGAGCAACAGAGTTTGCGTTTGGCCGCTGCGAAACCCGGAACGGCGTTTCGGATGGACCAGCGGTCCCGACATTGGCGACCGCTCCAGACATTTGGGAAGCGCAAAAGGGCATTTCAAGATTTTCGCCGACGGAACATTCGAGCCTCGATGAACGTCAGATGAACCGCGGCTTCGGCCGGCGTTCAGCCAGGCGGCGTTAGGATGCTGCCAGGATCAAGGACCAGGCGGCGCGCCCAACAGACGCCGCGACGAGGCCGAGCCGGGTGTTAACGTCCCTTCCTCCCGGATCGACAAGGGCCGGAAGCAGCCAAAGGCTGCTTCCGGCCTCGTTGGTTGGCCTTCCACCATCTCCGCGACGCCTTTGCTTTTGGCGCATGGCCGTCTATCACCGTGCGACACCTCGCCAGCCGCGGCGGCAGAGCAAAGAACGAAACGCCGAATGACGGACCTTTTTTATCAGACGCCGGACAATCCGCCGCCGGAAAATGCCGCCGGCGGCTTCTTCACCACGCGTGACCGCAAGAAGATCCGCTACGGCGTCTTTGCCGCCACCACCCGCCCTCTCAAGGGCACCGTGGTCCTGCTCACCGGCCGCAACGAGTGCGCCGAGAAATATTTCGAGACCATCCGCGATCTTTGCGGCCGCGGCTTCAGCGTCGCAACGCTCGACTGGCGCGGCCAGGGTGCTTCCGACCGGCTGACCGGCGACCCGCAGCGTGGTTATGTCCGCAGCTTCCGCGACTACGCCAGCGATCTCGAGCAGTTCTTCGAGGAGGTGGTGCTGCCCGACTGTCGCGGACCATACTACATCCTCGCCCATTCGGCCGGAGCGGTGGTCGCGCTGCTCGCTTCGCCGTCGATGGTCAACCGGGTGCGGCGCATGGTGCTGATTGCGCCTTTCCTGACCTTGCCCGATTTGCCTGTCTCGATAAGCACGGTCCGCCGCGTCTGCGCGGCGTTCTGCGCGATCGGCCTTGGCCGGCTCTATGCCGCCATCGGACCGCGGCCGAAGGAGACGACGCCGTTTGAGCTCAACAAGGTGACGTCGGATCCCGTGCGTTACCGGCGCAACACCGGCATCTACGAAGCCTGGCCGCAGCTGGCGCTTGGCGGACCGACGATCCGCTGGCTGAAGGCTGCGGCCGAGGCGTCCGAGACGATCAGCGATCCGGACTTCATGAGCGCGATCCAGGTTCCGATGCTGGTGATCGCCGCCGGTGCCGACCAGGTCGTCTCGACCAAGGCGGTGGAAGCCTACGCCAGGCGCCTGCGCCTTGGCTCACTGCTGATGATCGACGGCGCCCACCATGAGATCCTGCAGGAGAAAGACCTCTATCGCGAGCAACTCCTCGCCGCCTTCGACGCCTTCATTCCCGGAACCGGCGACGCGCCCTGACCGGTGCACGGCCACCGGGCTGACAGCCTGCTGCCAGGATCGGCATCCTTGGCCGCGCCCCAGGGACCGATCGCGGGGCTCAGCCGCGCAGAGCAGCCATCGCCGCCGCGTGCAGCTCAGGCGTCGCCGCCGCCAGGATATCCCCGCCCTTCTCCGCCGGACCGCCCTCGAACGTGGTGACGACGCCGCCCGCCTTCTCGATGATCGGGATCAGCGCCACGATATCGTAGGGTTTCAGCCCGGGATCGGCGACGATGTCGACGCTTCCCGCCGCGACCATGGCGAAGGCATAGCAATCGGTGCCGTAGCGGGCGAGCTGGACCTGCTTTTCGAACTGATCGTAGCGCGAGCGCGCCTCGCCCTTAAACAGCGCCGGCGTGGTGGTGAACAGCGTCGCCCTGGCGAGGTCGGTGGTCTTGCGCGTCGCAAGCTTGCGCGGCCCGCCAGGACCTTCATAGTGGGACCCGGATGCGTTGGCATAGAACAGCTCACCGGTGAAAGGCTGCGACATCAGCCCGGCGACGGCCTCGCCGTCGACCGTCAATCCGACCAGCGTTCCCCAGACCGGCAGGCCGGAGATGAAGGCGCGCGTGCCGTCGATCGGATCGATCACCCAGACATGCCGGCTGGAGATGTTCGAGCTGCCGTGCTCCTCGCCGAGAATGCCGTGCTCGGGATACTCCGTCGATATCAGCGCCCGGATCACCCGCTCGGCCTCGCGGTCGGCCTCGGTGACCGGATCGAAGCTACCCGCCTCCTTGTTGACGACCGCGCCCTGGCTGCGGAAGCGCGGCAAGGTCTCGGCGGCGGCGGCATGCGCGATGCGCCGCATGAAGTCGATGCTGATGTCCAACTGATTCTCCCGCGTTGCGGCATGCCGTGCTTTGCCGATGATTTCCTGCCTGAACAAGGGGCATGGATCATTTAGCACCGCGGCAACTGTTGCCTGAATGTCACGCAAACGCCACCGAAACGCAATTTCCCAATCAGAGTGAATTAAAAAAGCCTGAAGTCGATTGACATTTGTGCATCGCACAATAGATTTGTTCTCGGATAGGTTTTCCTGTCCATGCCCTCCTTGGGCGTTTCCTCCCTAGACTTCGACCGTGTCGTGAAAACGATGCGGTCTTTTTTTCACGCGGCTCGCGGCGCTGATCGGGTGTGCCGGCGTTACTCGGCGGCCAGCGGCAGATCGACGAAATGATGGTCCGGCATCGCCATCAGATCTG
>NZ_RZOI01000312.1:0-6594 GCF_004022645.1 Mesorhizobium sp. M4A.F.Ca.ET.020.02.1.1
ATACAAGTATAATGTAAACGGAAATTACATAAAATTAAAAATAGAGGCAAAAAGGGACAAGCCGGACAGCAACGGGAACGAAAACATGCGGCTTACGGCCCCAAGAGATCCAGTGATCCTTGCCAATGGGTCATACCTGGACAAAGTAATAACCGATGTAGGCGGGGTCGTCTCTGACGACGTAAGGAAGTATCTGTTCGGAACCATCATGCTGCGGCGCTGCAGATAATTGGGTTCGGGAATCATACCTCGATCAATTGCACCAGATCACGCCGATCCTCGTCCCGCTTGATTGGGAAGGCGCCTAGAAACCAGTCCAAGATGTCCTTCAAAGTCGGTGGTGCAGGTCCTGCCCAGGCTGCGGCAACGGACTCCTGCAATTGCATCAGCGCCGCGCGAGCTTCATCTGTTCTTCCCAGCCTGCACAGGGCGGCAGTCTTCCAGCCGGCGGTGTCGACTATTGCGTTTCTGGACCGATCGGCCGCCGCGATTGCGCCTTCGAAGTCTCCGGCAAAATAGCGGATTACCGAGATGTGTGACCACTGGTAGTCCAAAAACATGGATGTCAAATCCATTGCACGCTCCAAGAACTGAGTAGCTGGACCGACGCGGCCCATGAACGCCATACCCAGAGCAGCCGACACCAACGTTTTTGGACTGTTGGGGTTAAGTTCAGCGGCTAGTTCGTAGTGCACTTCCGACTGTTCGAAATGTCGAGTCATCGCCGTTGACCACGCAACGACCAAATGATTGCGCGCGTCGAGTGGATCGAGGGCGACAGCGCGCTGCGCCAGTTCGGCAGCCCGCTTCGTTATCGAAGGATCTGCCGCAATCCCCGGTCGAATGAATTGCCGCGCATTGTGGATGCTGGCCAAACTGGCGTAGGCCGGAGCGAAATTCTGGTCAGCAACGATCGCGCCTTCGAATAGCCGTTCGGCTTCGTCGTCGGCGTCTGGTGTCCAGCGAGTCAGTAGATCCTCGCCGCGCAACCAGGCATCATAAACACCGAGATCTTGCGGGAGTCCTCTAACCTGGCGTGACAGCCTGTCATGCGAGAGGTAAACCTCCAGAGTTGAAGCGATCTTTCCGACCACCTGCTTCTGCAAGGACAGCCAGTTTCCAAGCGAGAATCTAAATGCCTCGCTCCAAATGACATGGTTCGTACCGGGATCGCTGACCGAGACCACCAACTGCATATCATCCTGGCTGTCCACGCATTGGGCCGTCAGCAGATAGTCCGTGTCAGGACCCTCGATCGCGCCATCCTTCAACTCGATAACTGTGAACTCCCGAAATTTGGACAAGTTGGCGACTAATTCGGAGCGGAACCCCCAGACCAGGGGAGAGATTCTCTTGGGTCGAGCCTCGAACTTTCCAACCGCGAGCGTTGGCGCTGGTCCACCAGGCCGACGTGCCTTTTTGTTCTGAGACAACAGCGGTTCTGGAGCTTTCAGCGCTTCCGCCAAAGCTGTCGTTTCCACGCTTGGCGCCAGCTGATATCGCTCACGCAGAAATGCGCGCAGGGTTTCGTAAACCCGCATTGCGGCGGCGACGTTGTGCAATTCGGCATGGTGGCGGATAAGACAGCGTGCAGCGCGCTCATGGCTAGGCTCGAGCACCAATAGGGCATTTGCCGCCCTGCGCATTGCAGGTTCGGACATCTCGAAGCGTTCCAGCATGGCCTCTAAGGCCTCCAATGCGTGGTCACGCCAATTGTGCCTGGTCACGCTTAGCCACGCGCTGAACAGGTCGCTGGTGCCTTCCAGGCCAAATAAGATCGCCTCAGACCAATCCGATCGTTTGAGGAGCAGGTCGTCGATCTTGCCCTCTCCAAGATCCTTCAACATGCGAACGACATCGACGCTTATGCGCGAGGGGCTTAACCCGATAATATTTCCGCGCCTGAGAATTCCCGCCGCCGAGTCGCCCGCAATTGATTTTTCCGCGATCTGCAGGCAATTCGCCATTGCGCGCCGAGCGGCTACCTGGCTTCGTTCTGGCCAAATTAAGGTAGCCAGCCGGTCATGCACCTCCTGATAGTTGCTGGACAGTGCAAGGTAACCGATCAGCGCCTGCGCTTTCGGGGAACGCAATGCGATTGCTTCGCCATCTTCCCGGTAAAGGCCCAGCCCATCGATGACCGAAATCAGCCGCTGATGGCCGTTGTCTGGGACATCAGCAACGTTGGAAGCAACCACATAGTAGAGCGCCAGCGGCTCGGGCATATTCTTCAAGGCGGGCCGCCCGGCGAAACGAAACCGCCACCGCGCGGTGTTGCGGGCCGCCCAATAGACGTCTTGCGTTACGCACACGCCGCCCGGCTCGGCCATCGTCTGTACCCGGGCAGCAACGTTTATTGCATGGCCGAACACATCGCCGTCACGACGATGAACCTCTCCAATATGCAGTCCGATCCGGAACCGACTGTAAAACGGTCTCTTGTCCAGGAGATCGGCCAGGGTACCCTGCATGAAAATGGCGTAGTCGATGGCGCTCGATACACCGTCAAACAAGATCAGGACCCCATCGCCGGTCGTCTTTATGAACTCTGCGCCGAATTCCTCGCAATGGGTTTGAAAGAGTTGGAAACAGAGCGAAACGAGATCCAGGGTTCCAAGTTCATCGGCGGCGGTCAGCCGGCTATATTGAGCCAGATCCGCAAACAGAATTGTTCTAAGTGCCGCTCGCTCCGATCGCGCTTGCATGGCCGCCCGCTGCCTGCCCTGTCGAATGTGCTATTCTGCTCTCCAACGCGGGCTTAGTCGACGGCACAACGACACTCATGACAAATGCTTTCATGAATGGTTGCGAACACGCCAGGGTCGGCGAACTGTTCAACGTGATTGACTTGCCTGTGACGGATGTTCCGGTTCACTTCGCGATCGCGATCCCGAATGATGCCTTGTTGCAATTGCCAATGATGCCTCGCGCAGCAATGCCAGAAACAGGCAGACTGGCCAGCGGTCGCGGATTGAGCATCGACGACTGCCGGGCGAGTTGCCTCGGCGAGGCAGCGGAACTCTTCAGTTGCTGCTCGTGGGGTGACGAGCCGGTGATCACCGCTACGGCCGACGAGATCGGACCGGCGGCAATCGCACCTGAAAGCCTGAATGGCTTCAGTCCAGATCAGATCGTAGCCCGCGCTGCGTGGAATAGAGAAAACACCGGCTTCGACTGGCGACCTCCGATCCGGCATCAATCTGCGGTGCTGGATTGGCTTAGGGTTGAGGATGCATTTGGCGGCGATGGGGCGTTCATACCCGCAGACTTCGCCTTCATAGGACGTCGAGAGGCCGGCGATGAGGCCGCGGTAGCGATCGGCGACAGCAATGGGTGCGCGGCAGGGACCACCGCGGACGCTGCGAAACTGGCGGCCATCCTGGAACTGGTTGAGAGGGATGCTACCGGTAGATGGTGGTATGGAAGAAGGCAGCGCCAAATCATTGATTTGTCCTGTCTCATCGGCATCGATACGCTTGTCGACTGGCTATTGCATCGCGGACGTCGAACCTGGCTCTTCGATATCACCTCTGATATCGACATCCCGGTGGTGGCCGCCGCTTCAGCAGAACCGGACGGCAAGGACGTCTCGCTAGGCTTTTCTGCTGGCCAAAGCCTCCAATTGGCAGCCACGGCCGCGTTGACGGAAATGCTTCAGATGGAAATTTCGCTCGGGGCTGCGCGAGCGCTTGGTGACAATGCTGGCGGTTGGCGGCGATGGCGAGAGAAAGTCTCAATGACGACCCCACCTCTGAACATGGCCTCGATCCAACAGGTCGCGCCAAATCGATCTCCTCCTGCGGGCGAGCGTGACCTGTCAGACGTACTCAACGCCTTGGCGCACAGAGGAATCGATTTGTGGTTTGCCGAAATGACACGCGCGGAATTCGGCATTCCCGTGTTTCGCGCTTTATCGACCCTGCTTTGTCATTACAAGCCACGGTTCGCACCAGCCCGTCTCCTGGCTCCCGATGCCCGCGATCTAAGCTGCGGCGCCGGTTCGCCAGCCGACCAGCCGCTGCTTTTGATTTAGTTCCAAGGCCCGCGGCCTTTTCGCTTTCTGGGGACTGACGCCTCGGTGTCGGCGTTGCGGCTTTTGCTTCGACCTACGCCAGCCGCGCCCGCGTCGTCCTCGGTGTCGCCAGCAGCAGGCTGGTTTCGCTCCCCGTTATGCCGGGGATCAGCCGTATCCGCCGCAGCACGGCGTCGAAATCGGTGAGCGACGCGGTTCCGAGTTCGACCACCAGGTCCCAGCGGCCGTTGGTGGTGTGGATGGTGGAAACCTCGGGGAAGCCGCCCAGCGCCCTGATCACACGGTCCGCTGCGTGGCCCTCGATCTCGATCATCATGACGCCGCGCATGCGCTGGTCGACCGCGTCGGCGCGCAGCACCACCGTGTAGCCGATGATCTCGCCCGCTTTCTCCAGCCGCTCCATGCGCGATCGCACCGTCGCGCGCGAAACGCCGAGGTCGACCGCGAGATCGGAGACGCTGCGCCGCGCATCGTGCCTCAGCAGCGTCACCAGCCTTTCGTCAAGCGTATCCATGATTTTCCATTTCGATCAAACTATATGTCCAATATGATAGATCAGCCTTTTCGAAATGCCAATTTCGCCTGTTCAATCCGCCACCGGATGATGGTTCACTCCTGCGATCAATCGCAAGGACGGAAAGAATCATGCGCTGCAGGATCGTTGGCGCGCCGGTGCAGGACGGTGCGGGCAGGATGGGATGCGAGATGGGGCCGAGCGCGTTGCGCACGGCCGGGCTGGTCTCGGTGCTGGCGGAACTCGGCCACCAGGTCGAGGACTGGGGCACTGTAGAGAAGGCTGAGGGACGCGCCGTCGTTCACGGCAATCTCGCGCTGAAAGCGCTGCCGGAGATTTCCGCCTGGACGGCGGCGATCGCCGAGACCGCTTACGCGGCTTCCCGGGAAGCCATGCCGATCTTCCTTGGTGGCGACCATTCGATCTCCGCCGGCACCGTATCCGGTGTCGCCCGCCGGGCCGCGGAGCTTGGCCGGCCGCTCTTCGTGCTGTGGCTCGACGCGCATCCGGATTTTCACACCCTCGACACCACCACCAGCGGCAATCTGCATGGCGTGCCGCTCGCCTATGCCAGCGGTCGCCCCGGCTTCAACGGCTACTTTCCCGACCTGCCGCAAGCGGTCGATCCTGCCCGCATCTGCGCCATGGGCCTGCGCAGCGTCGATCCGGCCGAGCGCCGCGCGCTGAACGAGGCGGGCGTCACCGTGCATGACATGCGCACTATCGACGAGCATGGCATTGCGCCTTTGCTGCGCGCCTTCCTGGCCAAGGTCGAGCAGGAAAACGGCCTGCTGCATGTCAGCCTCGATGTCGATTTCCTCGACCCGTCGATCGCGCCGGCCGTCGGCACCACCGTGCCCGGTGGCGCCACCTTCCGCGAGGCGCATCTGGTGATGGAGATGCTGTCCGACAGCGGGCTGGTTTCCAGCCTCGACCTGGTCGAGCTCAACCCGTTCCTCGACGAGCGCGGCCGGACCGCCACCCTGATGGTCGACCTCACCGCCAGCCTGATGGGCCGTCGCATCATGGACCGCCCGACCCGCAGCCATTCCGGAAGCCTCTGATCATGACCCAACCGTCCCGCCTTGCCATTGTCCCCTTCGTCAGCGTCGACCGCATGATGAAGCTGGTGCTCGCCATCGGCGTCGAGCGCTTTCTCACCGAGCTCGCCGCCTATATCGAGGAGGATTTCCGCCGCTGGGAGCTGTTCGACAAGACGCCGCGCATCGCCTCGCACAGCCATGACGGCGTCATCGAGCTGATGCCGACCAGCGACGGCAAGATGTACGGCTTCAAATACGTCAACGGCCATCCGAAGAACATGCGCGAGGGCCGCCAGACGGTGACCGCCTTCGGCGTGCTGGCCGATGTCGGCTCCGGCTATCCGATGCTGCTGACCGAGATGACCATCCTGACGGCGCTGCGCACCGCCGCCACTTCCGCCGTCGCGGCCAAATATCTGGCGCCGAAGGGTTCGCGCGCCATGGCCATCATCGGCAACGGCGCCCAGTCCGAATTCCAGGCCATCGCCTTCAAGGCGCTGCTCGGCATCGACAGGCTGCGGCTCTACGACATCGATCGCCAGGCTTCGGAAAAATGCGCCCGCAACCTTGCCGGCAAGGGTTTTGACATCACCATCTGCGCCACCGGGCAGGATGCGGTGGAAGGTGTCGACATCATCACCACGGTGACCGCCGACAAGCAGTACGCCACCATTCTCACCGACAACATGGTCGGCTCCGGCGTCCACATCAACGCCGTCGGCGGCGACTGCCCCGGCAAGACGGAACTGCATCGCGACATCCTGTTGCGCTCCGACATCTTCGTCGAGTTTCCGCCGCAGACGCGCATCGAGGGCGAAATCCAGCAGCTCGACGCCGACCATCCGGTGACCGAGCTGTGGCAGGTGATGACCGGCAAGGCGCAAGGCCGCAGGGCGCCGGAGCAGGTCACGCTGTTCGATTCCGTCGGCTTCGCAACGGAGGATTTTTCCGCGCTGCGCTATGTTCGCGACCAGTTGCAGGCCACCGGCCTCTATGAGGAGCTA
>NZ_RZOI01000313.1:0-6592 GCF_004022645.1 Mesorhizobium sp. M4A.F.Ca.ET.020.02.1.1
GTTCCACCGTGGGCGCCGGCGCGGCGGTCTCGGCTGGCACGGCGATTTCAGAGGCCGCCGCCGGCGTGGCGCTCTCGTCCAACGCGGCGACATCGGGAACCGCCGGCAGGAACTCCGATTCGATCTCGGCGATCTTTGCCTGCACCGCCTTGCGGCGCTTGATGGCCCATTCCACGGTCACGTTGGGATTGGCCTGCAGAACGCGGTCGAGCGCGGCAAAGGCCGAACGATAGACCCGCTCGCGAAAGACGCGGTCCTCGGCATTGCCCTTCTCGAAGGCGTTGCGGATCGCTTTTTCGATCGCGTCCAAGCCAAATCCCTCTGCACGTTTCCTGCCATGATCGTTAGCGGCAGGCGGCCAATCAATCAACGGGCCGGCGGCCGCATTCTGCGCGGCGCGCCCGGACAAACCCGATTTCGGCGGTTTTTTACAAGGAAATCAACATATTTCGCCGAGGCCGTCCCACACCGACCGCCCAATACGGCGTTTCGGCATGCGGCGCATCGTCTGGACAGATCCTTCCAGCCCGGATCAGCACAACACGAATTGCCGGGTTCCGGCTCGAATTCGCGGTTGGTTATTTGAATTCGCCGCAAGCCATCTTGAATTCGCGGCGGGTTGAGTCTATCACCCAGCCCATCTTGGAGGCCTAGCGCTTCCCGGGCCGCTTTAGCTCAGTTGGTAGAGCACATCATTCGTAATGATGGGGTCGCGTGTTCGAGTCACGCAAGCGGCACCAGTTTCCCCCCGGGTTCCCATTCCCTGCGACAAAAACGCTCGAGGCATCTCGATCATTGTCGCGGCCCTGGATCGCGCCGCAAACTAGGTTTTCTTCCGGGATAGCTTGCGACGCTGCATCCCTTATCCCAGCGTCGCCACCGTCTTCAGCGCGCCATCGAGCATGTCGCCTTTCTCGTCCTTCAGCGCCGCTTCTCGCAGCCGGCGGATCCAGTCGGCCGCATCATCGCGGCCCTTGAGCATGGTGAGCGCCGAAAGCACGCGGTCGAACTTTGACTGGGCGCGGGCGTGGGTGTCGCTGTATCCCTTGATCAGCCTGCGGCAGTTCAGGATTTCCGTGCCAAGCACGTAATCTTCGCGGGCGTGGACGAGCGCCAGTTCGTACCAGCGCTCCAGATGCTCCATCTCGACCTTGTGGCGCAGCAGGCGGCGGCGCCAGCGGCGCAGGCCGCCGATGAACCACAGCATTGCGAAGCCGGTGAGGCTGTCGGTGCGGATGCGGCGGCCGCGATTGATGCGGCGGTCGAGGAAGTTGGCAAGCTTCGGTCTGTCCTCGATGTAGCTGCCGAGACCCGCCGGCAGCGTGCCGCAGAACTCCTCGATGCGCGGATGGAAATATTCCGTCAGCTGCAGGACCGTTCCATCCTTGACGCCGACCTCCTTGCGCACGCGCCTGTCGCGGGTCGAACGGGTCTTGAGATCGGCAACGCGGATCATGTCGTCGTAGCACATGGCATTGGCGAGATGTTTCGCCGCGGCGATCGACAGCGCGTAGGCGTGTTCCGGGCCATCCAGCGCGACGGCCTTGTCCAGCCGGTCGAGATACTCGCCGCCATAGGCGATGTCCTGGTAGTCGACGACTTTTTTCAGGCCGCGTTCGGCCATGTCGCGCGCCGGCTTTGGCAAGGCACCAACGCGGGCGGCCAGCTCCTGCCAGCCTTTCAGCAAGATTTCCGGTCCACGGACCTTCGCCGTTGACTTGGCTTCGGTGACGGCATGTTTCGCCGCCTGCTCGCCTGCCGGTGCAGCCGCGATGCCGCGCGTGCGATCGTAAGCGGCGGCGAAGGCGGCGAGGCTGGCTTTGACGCCGCGGCCGCCGGCGCCGCCGATCGCCTGCTCATAGTTGTCCCGCGCAAAGGGCAGCGCATCTGAACCGGCCAGCGCGCCGAGCAGGCTGGCCGAGATCATGGTGCCATTCTCGGCGGCGATCTTTTCCATGTCGAAGGCGATGAATCGCCTGGCCGCGGCTTGCGCCGTCGCGTGCACCTTCTCGGACGAGGCGCGGCCGTCGCCGGGCTCGATCTTTTCCGACACGGCGGCGATGCGGTGCGAGGAAGCGATCAGCGTCGTGCGCTCGGGCGTGACGAAGCCGCGGATGATGGCGCGACCGGCCTCCATCAGCTCGGCGGCGATCAGTATGTCGACATCGCCCTGCGACGGCGACAGCGCGAAGACCGGCAGCCGGCCGGTGTCGCGGGCCATCTCGATGTAATAGATCGTCGCGCCGGTACGCTGGGCGACGCCCGCCACTGAGGTTGACTGGGCGATATAGCCGCTGCGCTCGGCGACGTCGGTGATCCAGTCGGCGAGCACGCCGCCGCCCTGGCCGCCAACGGCAAGCACGGCGAGTTTTATCACCCGCTCGTCACCGGCGGCGTCCGTCCTCGGGCGCGAGGCTGTGTTCTCGTCAAGCATCGGCGAACACCAGCCGACGGCTTTCGCGGCGGCGCTGCAAAAGGCCGATCATGGCGCGACGCGCGCTTTCCAGGAAGCAGTCCCAGCGGCCGGGGTTGTGGACCACATCGGCACGGTAGAAGGACGGGCAGAGCACGGCGGCGTCCGCCACCTCGCCGCAATTACCGCAGCCGACGCAGTTCTGGTCGATCGATGCCACCGGATCGTCGCGCAGCGGATCGTCGAGCGACTTCACCGACAGCGACGGACAGCCGGAGAGCCGCATGCAGGCGTGGTCGCCGGTGCAGATGTCTTCGTCGACGCCGAACTTCGGCTTCACGACCCGCTCGCCGCCCTTGATTGCCTTGTCGACCAGCGGCTTCTCGCGGCGCTGGCGGTTCAGCATGCATTCGGACGACGCGACGATGACCTTAGGACCCGTCTCCTCGGTAGTCAGCGCCTCACGGAGCGTCGCCTGCATCTTGCCGACATCGTAGGTGCGATCGATGTGGCGCAGCCACTTGACGCCCATGCCTTTCACCGCCTCGGTGATCGGATGCTTGGTCGATTTCGTCCTGTTGCTCGCACGGGAGGACAAGATGTCTTGGCCGCCGGTGGCGGCCGAGTAAAAGTTGTCAACGATGACGATGACGCCGTCGTTCTTGTTGAAGACCGCGTTGCCGATCGAGGAGGTCAGGCCGTTGTGCCAGAAGCCGCCGTCACCAACGAAAGAGATTGAGCGGCGCTTGGCGTCGGGCGAATTGAACGCGGAGGCCGAGGCCGGACCCAGCCCATAGCCCATGGTGGTGGCGCCGAGCTCGAAGGGCGGCATGATCGAGAACAGGTGGCAGCCGATATCGGAGGCGATGTGGTGCTTGCCGAGCTCCTGCTCGACCAGCTTGGTCGCGGCAAAGATCGGCCGCTCGGGACAGCCGATGCAGAAGCCTGGCGGGCGGCCGGGAACGACATTGACGAGATCGGCGGTGTCGATGCCTTCGCCGAGCCTGTTCGGCGCCCTCACCTCGCCCGGCAGCAGGTGCGGAGCGTTGGCCCGCAGGAAGGAGCCGATGCCGTCGAGCATGACCTGACCGGTGTATTCGCCGGCCATCGGCAAATGCTCCTTGCCGACCAGCCTGGTGCCGCGGCCGGCCTTGTGCAGCATAGCCGCGAGGGCCTGCTCGATGTAGTTGGGCTGGCCCTCCTCCACGACCAGAACCGCCTGCTTGCCTTCGCAGAAGGCGAGGAATTCGTCGTCGACCAGCGGATAGACGGCGTTCAGCACATAGAGCGACACGTCGGTGTCGCCATAGGTGTCGGCGAGGCCGAGCCGCTGCAGCGCGCGGATGACCGAATTGTACATGCCGCCCTGCATGACGATGCCGACCGAGCCGTGATCGGAGCCGAAGATCTCGTTGATCTTGCGGCTCCTGATGAAGTCGACCGCCGCCGGCCAGCGCTTGGCGACCTTTTCCTTCTCGTGCAGGAAGGAAGCGGGCGGCAGCACGATGCGACCGGTATCGCGGCGCGGCGCTTCCAGCGCATCGGCCACCGACATTGGCGGGCGCTTGTTGTCCTTGGCGATGAAGTGGCCGTGGACGTGGCAGCAGCGGATGCGCACCTGCAGCATGACAGGCGTGTTGGAGGCCTCCGACAGCTCGAAGCCGTCCTCGACCGCCTTGACGATCGAGGGCAGGTTCGGCCGCGGATCGAGCAGCCAGACCTGGCTCTTCATGGCGAAGGCGTGGCTGCGCTCCTGCATGATCGAGGAACCCTCGCCGTAATCTTCGCCGACGATGATCAGCGCCCCGCCGGTGACGCCGCCCGACGCCAGGTTGGCCAGCGCATCGGAGGCGACATTGGTGCCGACCGTCGACTTGAAGGTGGCGGCCCCACGGATCGGGTAGTGCACCGAGGCCGCGAGCATGGCGGTGGCGGTGGCTTCCGAGGCGCTTGCCTCGAAATGCACGCCGAGCTCTCCGAGAATGTCCTGAGCGTCGGCGAGCACGTCCATCAAGTGGCTGATCGGCGCACCCTGGTAGCCGCCGACATAGCCGACGCCGCATTGCAGCAGCGCCTTGGTGATGGCGAGAATGCCCTCGCCGGCAAACTCCTGGCCGGCGCCGAGGCGGAGCTTTTCGACTTCCTTGGCAAAAGACCGTTCGGCCATTGTGGCCTCCTTCAGTTGCCGCCGGCATCCGGCGGCGCGTACGTCAAACTCAAATGTCGTGCTTGCGGATGTTCTTCAGCATCTTCTGCAGGATCGCGATCAGCGCGGCGTATTCGGCGCCGTCGACGCCGTCGAACATGGCCTCGAAGGCATCGTGCATGGCCGGCCACGCGCGGGTGAACAGGGCCCGCCCGTCGTCGGTCAGGAACACGTGGCGGAAACGGCTGTCGGAGACACCCTGTTCACGCCGCACCAGGCCCTGCCCCTCAAGCGTGTCGAGCGTCCGGCTCAAGGTCGACTGCTCGATCACCGTGTAGACCGAGAGGTCATTGACGGTGACGCCGTCGGTCACCGACAGCACGGCCAGCGTGCGGACCTGCGGAATGGTCAGGCCCTGCTTGCGGAAATCCTCGCGCAGCGTGGCGTTGTAGCGGCCCATGATGCGGTTCATCAGGTAGGGCGCGAAATGCTGCAGGCCGATCTCGCCCAGGGTCGAGATGCGCTGGCGCTTCTGCCGGACCTTCTCCTCCATCACAGCCTCCCCGCCAGCAGGTAGCCGGAGCCGCCGCCAAGCCCGGCGCCCGGATGGGTCGAGGCGCCGATGTGGTAGAGGTTCTTGATGCCGGTCGCATGGTTGCGGCTTGCCTTGAACGGCCGCCACAGGAAGGCCTGGTCGATGGTCGACGAGCCGCCATAGGGATCGCCGCCGACCAGGTTGATGTTCATCGCTTCGAGGTCGGCCGGCGAATAGGCACGACGCGCGATCACACTGCCGCTGAAGCCGTCGATGTGGTTGGCGAGGATCGCTTCGACGCGGTCGGCATAGGCCTCGCGCAGCTCGGCGGTCCATTGCCCGTCCGCCGGAGCCGCGAGCTTGCCGGCGGCATCGCCCTTGATGTGGCGCGGCGACTCGGGCAGCTGCAGCCAGAGGATCGCCTTGCCCGCCGGGCAACGCGACGGATCGAGCGCGTGCGGCTGGCCGACGCAGATGGTCGGCACTTCCGGCAGCAGGCCGCGCAGCGCTTCGTTGCAGGCTTTGGAGACGCCGTCGAGGCCGGGCGTCAGATGCAGCAACGCCACCTTGTCCAGCCCCTCGCCGGGCCAGGCCGGCGGCTTGCTCAAGGCATAGTGGATCTGGAAGTTGCCCTTGCCGTAGCGATATTCGCGCGTCGCATCGACAGCCGCTTCCGGCGCATCCCTGCCGAGCAGGCGGCCATAAAGCTGGGTCGGCGTGACCGAGCAGATGACGCTCTTTTTTGCGTGCACCGTTTCGCCAGAGGCCAGCCGCACACCGGTGGCGCGGCCGCCTTCGAGGATGATGGAGGCGACGTCCGCGTCGGTGGAGATCACGCCGCCGCGCTCCTTGATCAGCGCCTCGAAGGCGGCGAGCAGGTTCTTCGCGCCGCCCTTGACGATCGGCGCGCCGGCAGCCTCCAGCGCAAACGCAATGACCTTGGCGATCTGACCGGAAAAGGCGTCTTCCGGCCCGAGGCCGGCATGCAGCACCCAGGGCGCCCAGAGCGCACGGATCGTCTCGGATGTGTAGGCCGTCTCCAGCCAGCCGCGCGCCGGCGCCAGCGCCTCGCCGAGGAAGGCGGCAAGGTTGCGCGGCCCGCGCCGCCAGGCTTCGCCGGTGAGCAGCTTGGTCGTCGGATAGGACCACAAGACGCCGCCGAGCAGGCCGAACAGCAGGCCGGCATTGCGTTCGACGCCACCGACATCGTTGCCGTGGCGGTCGCCGTCGCCCGAGGCGACCTTGTTGAGCGCCGCGATGTTGGCGGCGCGGTCGGTGCTGAGCACGGCATGGCTGCCGTCGGGCCTCAGCACGCCGGTCGGGGTCGCGGTGTGGCAGAATTCCAACCCATGCCGCGCCAGGTCCTTGCCAAGGGCTGCAAAGGCCGGCGAGGTGATGAACAGCACGAAGGTCGTCGCCATCACGTCATGGACGAAGCCGGGCGCGGTGATCTCCTCGGTGCGCATGCAGCCGCCGATGCGGTCGTTGCGCTCCAGCA
>NZ_RZOI01000314.1:0-6576 GCF_004022645.1 Mesorhizobium sp. M4A.F.Ca.ET.020.02.1.1
GGCCCGGGCTGCGGGTTGCCGTTGGGCGCATAGAGGCAGGCGATGACAATGCCCGACACCGCCGCCTCGATGTAGCGCGCCTGGCGGTCGGCGTCGTCGCCGGGCAGCGCGTCGCGCGTCAGCACGGGTTCTGCGCCCTTTGCCAGAATGGCAACGCCGTTCCAGGTCGGCTCGCCCTTCCACACCGCGCCATAGCCGGCCTTCGCCAGCCGGGTCAGCGGAAACTGCGTGTCGCGCGCCTTCAGTTCCTGCAGGCAGACGACGTCGGGTTTTGCCTCGGCGAGCCAGGCCAGCAGGTTCTCCTGGCGGCTGTTGATGTTGTTGATGTTGAAGGTGGCGATTTTCATGTTTGGATGCCGAAAGCGCCCCTCGCTTCGTCATCCTCGGGCTTGACCCGAGGATCCATGCCGTGACCGTCGCCGTGGAACGTGGCGGGGCAGAATTCTGAACCGTTGCAACGCCTTAGCGTCACGGCATGGATTCTAGGGTCTGCGCGCGTCGCTTCGCTCCTTGCTCCGCCCTAGAATGACGAAGCCGACGGCTGCGCGAATTTAGCCGCTGTCGTCTCCGCCACCGTCTTCAAATGATCCGCCGTCGAAAAACCCGAAATCGCCTTGCGCGGCTTCAGATCGTGGTCGCCGTCCTCCAGCCAGATCATCTCGATGGCGTTGGAAAGGCCATAGGTCGCAACCTCATACTTGGTGCCGAACTCGTCGCGCGTGCCCTGGAAGATCAGCGTCGGCGCCTTGAGGCCGAGGAGATGCTTTGTCCGGAGCTGCTCGGGCTTGGCCGGCGGGTGGAAGGGATAGCCGAGGCAGACCAGCCCGGCGATCTCGCCCTTTTCGAACATCTCGTCCGCGACCATCGACGCCACGCGCCCGCCCATCGACTTGCCGCCGATGATGAGCTTTCCCGTGACACCCTTGGCGCGAAGGTCGGCGATCGCCTTGATGTATTCAGGGTTCACCGTCTCGGCGCGCGGCGGCGGCTTGCGATGGCCGTAGCGGCGGGCGGCCATGTAGTGGAACTCGAAGCGCGCCACGCGGAAGCCGGCCGTGGCGAGCGCCTTGGCGGTGGCGGCCATCGAGGCGGAGTCCATCGGCGCACCGGCGCCATGGGCCAGCAGGATGGTGACGGGGGCGGTTTCGGAGCCGTCGAAGAGGAAGTGGGTCATGGGGCGGGCTTTCTGGAGAGGCCGAGCTCACAGGCGCGAACATCGCGATCCTCTTGGAGCGGAGACTATGGCCGGATCGCAGTTCCATCGCAAACGTTCGATTGCAGATACTCGACCTGCGCCGCCAGCCACTCAGGCCAGCCCGTGGCGTCGATCCCACGGATCCAAGCGCAGGCTGCGTCACGCCCATGAACCTGTTCCATCAGACAGTAATAGGCTGTGTCCCGCCATGCACCGCAGAGATTTGGATGAGCATCCATCGCTTCCAGCGCCGATAGCCAAGTGAACCACCTCCTGATCCACACACCGACCTTACCGTCGAGATCGTTCACACATTGGGATATGAACATCTCAAGGTTTCGTTCATTGGTGACCCAGAAGATATCTCGGCCGGGCGATTTGAAATCGGCTTGGATTCCATCAAAGGAAACTCTCGCAAATACCATGTTCTTCGACCGGGCCGTACCTTGGAATATATGGTTATACCAATCGCCTAACTCCCTAAATAACTTAGCGAATTTCTTCCATTTGAGGACGGCTTCAATAGAACAGTCATACTCGCCGTAGCGGCGATCCGTGTAACAATCCAGCTCTATACTGAAATCGGTCTGGTTGTCGGTGGACGCGATGATCAGCTTTGAACTGCCCGGCTTGAACCATCTCTCACCAAGGCGGGCATAAAGCTCTTCGGTGACTCTCTTCCGGATGGTCTTTGCATCAAGCTCCACCCTCGCTCACCCCGCCGTGCGCGCCATATGCAAATCGACGAACTGTATCCCCTTCTGCGCCAACCTCGCCCATTCGGATTCAGCATCGAGTTCCAGATAGCGCACCCACAGCCGGCGGGCCTCGGCCATATTCCCCCCATCGAATTCCAACCGCGCAAGGTTGAACACCGGGTCGGCATAGGTCTTGTCGAGTGCGATCGCCTTCTGCAGGTGGCGGCGGGCGGAGGCCACCTTGCCCTCGGCGCTCATCAGGCCGGCGAGGTTGAACCAGGCTTCGACGAAGCCGGGATCGAGCTTGATCGCACGCGCATAGTCGTGCGCGGCTTCCGCCACGCGGCCGGCGCCGCGCAGGCAGTTGGCGCGGTTGAAGGCGGCAATCGCATCCTTGGCGTCGATCGCGAGGCAACGCTGGTAAAGCGCTGCCGCATCGTCGTGACGCCCCTCCTGTTCCGCGCCTTCCGCCTCGGCGAACAGTTCCTCCAGCGTGTCGTCTCCAGCCATTCCCGAATTTGGTGAAACCAGATCGAACAGCAACTGACCGTCGAGCTCGCTCGCACCATCGTCGAGATAGATCGCGTCGGGGCGGCCGTGCTGCGAGCCGAGATTGAGCGACTTGGCGGTGAGCGAGGCGACCGGGCCGGAGCGATGCACGGAGCGCGCGATCGCGCCCCAGCTGGCGCCGCTGGCGATCAGCCCGGCATATTTTCTGGCCAGGATGAGGTCGCGGAAGGAATAAGGCTCGGCATCGTGCTCGAAGGCGTCGAACAGCGACAGAAGGTCGAGATCGTCGCCGGCAAGTCGCGACTGGTCGATCAGCGATTGCCTCGACAGCGACGACGCCTCCGGCGCCTTCATCAGGCCGAGCAGGCGCAGGAAACCGTTCTCGCTGATCAGCGCGCGGCCGGCGGCGCGCTCGGCCTTCGCGCGCCGTTCGATGTCGGCATCGCCTGTCCTGCTCATCGCGGCTTTCGCCAGCAGCGTGCGGCCGAACACGGCATGGCTGGTGCGGCGGGTGACGCCGCGCCTCAGCTCGGCATGGCGGCGCTCGACCTCGCGCGCGGCCAGCCTCAGCGGAAAGGCGGCCAGCGCGCCGACGACGCCATAAACGGCGCCGGGGACGATGACTGACCCTGCCGTCACTTCTTGCTCTTGCCGACGGCCTTCAACAGGTTCGCCTTCAGCGGATTTTCGGGCGCGCCGCCGGCAGCCGCCTTCTTGGCTGGCTTGGCCGGCGCCTCGTCGGCCTTGCTCTTCGACTTGGCTGGCGGCTTGGCCGACTGCGACAGGCTCGCCTTCAGCGCATCCATCAGATTGATGACGTTGCCGCGCTCGGGCGCGGCCGCAATGATCGGCTTGTGGCCCTTCAGCTTCTCGCGGATCATCGCCATCAGCGCCACCTCGTAGCGATCCTCGTAGTTCTTCGGATCGAAGGCGGTTTCCTTCTGCTTGATCAGCGCCTCGGCGAGCTGCAGCATTTCCGGGTCCGGCTTGCCGGCCGGAATGTTGCCGAAATATTCAGCCGTGCCGCGCACTTCGTTGGGATTCCTCAAGGTGCAAACGAACATGCCGTTCTCGCGCGCGCCGATCGTCACCACGCGCTCGCGGCTGGAGAGCACGAGCCTGGCGATCGCCAACTTGCCGGATTTGCGCATCGCCTCGCGCAGCACCGCGAAAGTTTCCTCCGCCATGGCGCCGTCGGGGGCCAGGTAATAGGGTGAGTCCTGATAGATGACGTCGACCTCGCCCTCATCGACGAAGGCCTCGATGTTCATCGTGTGGTTGGATTCGATCCTGACCGCATCGAGGTCGGCGTCATCGATGATGATGTACTGCTTGTCCTCGTACTCGTAGCCCTTGACCAGGTCCGAGCGCTCGACCAGCCCGAGCTCGGGATCCACGGGCTTCATATTTATGCGGTTGTGGGTCTTCTTGTGCAGCTGGTTGAATGTGATGCGTTCGCTCGCGCTGGTGGCCGGATAGAGCCGGACCGGACAGCTGACGAGGCTGAGCTTGAGGTAACCTTTCCAACTTGCCCTGGGCGCCATGATGAACTCCTACGCGGCCATGCACTGACAGTTACTTGCAGCGCTCCCGCTCAAGGACGGTTGGCGCCGTGGAAATCCTACACCGACCCTTGATGGTACTGCCGAATTCCTGACGAAGTGTTTTCTGGGTCGGGTTTGGTGGGAGAATAGTTCAAATTGTAGCAAGCGTCGATGGAGATGGGGTTGAGACGTTGGCGGGACGCTGACGATTGGCCGGAGGCCTCGAGCTGGCGGTATTGCGGGCGACCATTCTGCACAATTGCATTCCACGGCCGAAGTCACGGCATGAATCCTAGGGTCTTCGCCGCGTCGCTTCGCTCCTTGCTTCGCCCTAGGATGACGAAAGACGCGAGGGCTTCGCCTCATGCATGGCCTACCTCCCCGCCAACACCGGCAGATCCCGCGCCATCTCGTCGATCTCCGCCCAGGGATCGCCCGATGTCTCCAAAAGCCCCGGCAGCGAGGCGTAGTTGAGGTCCTCCGGCGCGTCGATCGTCTCGAGATCCGTCCAGCTCACCGGGGTCGATGCTGGCAGGTTGGTGCGGGCGCGCAGCGAATAGGGGGCGGCGGACGTGTGGCCACGGGCGTTGCGGTGGAAGTCGATGAAGATGCGGCGCTTGCGGTTGTCCTTGCCCATCGTCGTGGTGAAGGTGTCGGGCGCGGTCGACGCGAGATGGGTCGAGATCGCGCTTGAGGCCTGGTGCAGCTTCTTCCAGTTCTGCTTCCTGGTCACCGGCACCGTGATGTGGATGCCCTTGCCACCGGAGGTCTTGGCGAAGGGCACCAGGCCCAGCACTTCCAGACCGCCCTTGATGTGGACCGCCGCCTCCACCACCTCGCGCCACGAAATGCCCTCGCCCGGGTCGAGGTCGAAGACGATCTGGTCGGGCTTGTCGAGTTTTGTCCGGTGCGTGCCCCAGGTATGGAACTCGACGACGCCGAACTGGGCCAGCGCCAGATAGCCCTTGGCGTCCTCGACCGAGAGATAGGTCTTGGTTTCGCCTTCCGAATTGATCGACTCGAACACCGCCACCGAAGGCGGCATGCCGGTGAAAGCGTGACGCTGGAAAAAACAGTCCTGCGGCTTGCCGGTCGGGCAGCGCACCAGCGATACCGGGCGACCGATGATGTGCGGCAGCATGAAATCGCCGACCAGCGCGTAATAGACCGCGATGTCGAGTTTTGTCGGACCGGTCTTGCCGAACAGCCGCCGCTCCGGATTGGTGACCCAGATGGTGGCGAGATCGGATTCGGCGATCAGCCGCTTGCGCTTCACCGGCGCCGGTGTGGTCAGCCCGCCGATATCGCGCAGGCCGCGAAATACGCCGTGGCGGATCGCATTGTCGGCGGTGCGGTTCGAATAGCGAATGCGGGCCGACAGCAGCGGCTTCACCCAGTGCATCTCACGCATGATCTCGCGCGTCGCGCCTTCGGGCGGACTGGCGCCGGCCGTCAGCCGTTCCAGCCGGGTAAGCAGCTCCGTCGCCATGTCGCGATCGAATCCGGTGCCGACCTTGCCGCGATAATGCAATTCGCCATTCTCGAACTCGGCCATGCCGAGCGCCGCCAAGCCCTCCGCGCGGTCGGAGACGGTATAGCCGGCGATGACGAAATCATCCGTCTTCTGCGCCTTCACCTTGGTCCAGCTCTTGGTCCGGCCGCTCATGTAAATGGCGTCGGCGCGCTTGGAGACGACGCCTTCCAACCCAAGCTCCGAGGCCTGGTCGTAGAGACCTTGCCCGTCGCCTTCGACATGGTCGCTGTACTGGATGGCGGCGTTGGCGGTCTGGCCGGCGAGCAGCTCGGCAAGCAGCGCCTTACGCTTCTGCAGCGGCGCCTTGCGCAGATCCCAACCGTCGAGATGGAGAAGGTCGAAGGCGTAGAAATGCAGCTTCGAGCCGGCGCCTTCGGCCAGCGCGTCCTGCAGCAGCGCAAAGCGCGAGATGCCCTTGTCGTCGAGCACCATGATCTCGCCGTCGATGATCGCCTGGCTCACCGGCAGTCGCGAAAAGGCCTGCGGAAGATCGCCGTAGCGCTTCGTCCAGTCGATGCCGCCACGGGTGATCAGCCTGACCTCGCCGTCCATGACATGCGCCATGGTGCGGTAGCCGTCGAATTTTATCTCGTGCAGCCAGAGTTGACCGGTGTGCTCCGCGGGATCATTGCCGCCCGGCGGCTTCGGAACCTGTGTGGCAAGCTGTGGCTCGATGCGGCCAGATGGCGGCGCTTTGACAGCACCGGGCAACGCGTCGGGCTTGAAGGAGCCGGGTTTCGGCGGCAGGCGCTCGCGCTTCTTCGGCGGCGCCACCAGTTCCTCGATGCGGCGGCCGGTTTTCACGCTCTCCGGCCGTTGGCTGAGGATGTCGCGGCTGGTGTCCGAAGCGAGGTCGCGCTCCTTGAACAGGAGCCAGTTCTTCTTTGCCTCGTCCTCGCCGGGCTTCGGCTTCAGCCGCGTCAACATCCAGCCGCCATTCAGCTTCTGGCCGGCCAGCCGGAACTTGAAGGCGCCGGTTCTCAGGCTTTTCTCGACGTCGTCCATCGGCGCCCAGGTGCCGGTGTCCCAGACGATCATCGGCCCGCCGCCATATTCGCCCTCGGGGATGACGCCCTCGAAGTCGATATATTCGAC
>NZ_RZOI01000315.1:0-6563 GCF_004022645.1 Mesorhizobium sp. M4A.F.Ca.ET.020.02.1.1
GATGTGCCCGGAAACGATCTTCATCAGCCCGCCGATGGCGTCGAAGCCGGGGCTGGCGGCCGCCATGATGTCCTTGGAATGGCGCGCCGCAATCGGCCTGACCTTGGCCTCGACCTCGGCCGGCGGAAAGGCGCTCAGCACCGACGATTTCATCTGCCGGTAGGCGGCGCCGTCCTGCATGCCGAGGATGAAGTTCGAGCCGCGCGCCAGCTCGGCCATTTCCGGCCCGTAGGGCGTCTCGAACTCCTCGCCGCGCTCCAATATGTCGCGAACGTCGGCGTTCCTGGTGACGAGCAGGAAATTGCCGAAGCCAAGACTCGGCTTGAAGCGGCGCAGCAGCGCGAGGGCCCAGCGGGGATCGCCGAAGAAAAAGTTCGCGATGCGGGACGCCAAGCCCTTGGCGCGGAGCCGTTCAATGTCGAAAGGCGGCATTTCCGACAGCGGTCGCTGGCTTTTCTGGGCCGCGCGGACTTTATCGAAGTACTTTAACTTGATCATGCACGTTCAAGCCCCCCGGCTGTCCACCTCATTGCGATGCCGGCCGTCTCTTGGCCTATGGTCGCATCGGCTCGGAGTATGTGATTCTTTTCACAATCATCTGTGTCCAGCCCATCGCCTCCGCGAAATCACATCGCCGATCTTGCCAGTTCGAAATTGGCGATGAGGAATTCATTCGCGGCCTTGTTGGCGAAAGGTATCCAGCGCACCCGCTGCTCCGAGAAGTCCGGATGCCTGGTCGTGAAAATCGCCAGTTCGCGTTTGGCCTCATCGACACGGCCGCTGCGCATCAAGGCGCCGATCTTCAGGTATCGGGCGTAGAAATAGCCAGGCGACAGGTTGAGCGAACGATCGGCCGTGGCGATCACGGCCGGCCAGTTCTCGACGAAACTGTAGGCGACCGCCAGTTCCCCCAGATTGTGGAACCGGTAGAGATCGAAAGGACTCAGCCGCTCGGTATCGAGGAAGAACGGTATGGCGTCGGCGGCATCTCCGAGCAGAAGCTTGGCGCTGCCCATGGCCGAGCGCGCAAAGGCAAAGCTCGGGTTGATGTGCAGCGCTTCCTCGAGATGCTCGATCGCGGCCCGCGGCTGACCCCGCATGATATCGATGACGCCAAGATGGGCGTGCGGGCGCGCGTCCAGGCTGTCCATCAGCAAGGCCTTGCGCGCGTACTGCTCGACCTTGTCCAGGTCATCGCTGTCGCCAAAACGCAGCCACGCCCGCCAGAAATACCACCATGCCAGCTCGTTCAGCACGGCGCTGGAATTGGCGTCCTCCCGATAGGCCTTTTCGAAGAAATCCAGGGCGATTTCGGTATCGCCGCGCGTGCGCCGGTTCATGTGCCAGCGACCGCGTCGAACCAATTGCCAGGTCTCCAGGCTTTCCCACGGCACCTGGAAGGTGCGCGCCTGTTCGGCCCGGTCCACTTCCTTGTCGAGCATCGAGACGATCTCGCTGCCGATCTGGTCGCGCAGCTTGAAGATGTCGACGAGGTCGCGGTCGAAGCGCTGCGACCAGACCAGCCGTCCGTTCGAGGTGTCGGCAAGCGAGGTGTTGAGGCGGATCTGGCTGCCATTGCGCGTCAGAGTGCCGCTGACGATGTAGCGCGCGCCAAGCGCGTTGCCGATTACCCGCGTGCCCAGGCTATCGTCGCGAAATTGGAAGCTGGAGCTCTTGGCGATCACTGAAAGCCATCTCGTGTTCGAGAGGCCGTAGATAATGTCCTCGGCGATGCCATCGGCCATGTAGCCGACGTCGCGCTCGCCACCATCGCCGGCGAAAGGCAGCACGGCAATCGCCGGCGGGCCTTTGGGCGGCGACTTTTGCTGGCTGACGGCTGGCGAAATGGCGGCGAGCGGCGCCGCTGGCGACGCATTGCCACCGCGGCCCGCTATCATCACCCGCACCGGCAGCGCGATGTTCTTCAGCATGAATTCGCCAAGGTCGGTGAATTCCGCCGCGGTCTTGTCCTTCACGTGGTGCCATGTCGTCTCCGAAATGGCGAGGCCGTCATGCGGCGCGAACTCCTGCAGCCTGGCGGCGATGTTGACGTCGTCGCCATAGAGGCGGCCCTCGCGCACGATGACGTCGCCGGTGTTGATGCCGGCGCGAAACGGCATGCGCATGTCCTCGGCGACGGCGGCGTTAAGCGCTACGATCCTACCCTGGAAATCGAAGGCGGCGCGCAAGGCTTCGATCGGATTGCCGAATTCGGCCATGATGCTGTCGCCGGCGTCGCCGAAAGTCCGGCCGCCAAACGCCACGCAGCTATCGGCGATAATGTCGCGTCGTTCCTCGAAAGCGGCGACGGCCAACTCGTCGTCGATGCCCATCAGCCGCGAGAATCCGACGGCATCGATAGAAATGATGGTCGCCAGCTGACGGGTGTAGTTCCGTTCAGCCATGGTCGAAGCCACCGGTCCCTGCTTGCGGTCCAGCACAGGCGACTTCCGCTTTGTTGAACACTTCACCGTTTGCCGACGAATGATCGTCGGCAGGCTCGGCGCGCCGTTGCCACCCTGTTATGTTAGCAAGTCTAACAGGGTCTTCGCAAAAGCTCTACTACGATCAGCTAATTGAACGCAGCGCGCGGCCGCTTGCATGGTTAGCCGTTTGTTACTCAGGTTGTGCATTGTTAGCTCGCCCTTTCGTATTGGAATTACTGAATTTTCTCTATTTCAGCTGGGCCGAATGCACATGGCTCCGTCGTCACCCGCAGTCGCCAGGCCGCCCCTGGAACAGGCGTTGTACTCCACTGGCGGAACCAACAGGGACGCGGGCGAGTTCTTTACGGCATCCATGCCAGCACGAGATGAGGGGCAATCATGCGCACTGTTGTTTTGACGACCGGCCTTGCGGTTCTTCTCCTCGGTGGACCCGCCTTCGCGGCCGATGAAAGGCCGCTGCCGCCATCGAACGCCAAGAAGCTGTCGGAGATCATCGCCAAGGTCGAGCAACGTCCTGACTTCCGCTATGTGAAGGAGGTTGACTGGGACGGCGGTGTCTACACCGTTACCTACTATACGACCGACAAGGCGAAGGTCGAAATCTCCTACGACCCGGTGACCGCAGAACCGAGCGAGGCCAGATAGGACGCTGCGCCGCCACCATTCGACCATTCCGCACCGCGCACTCTCTGCGGATCGCGGCGGACCGGCGATGCCTGTCGTCGCCTCGCCTCCCCTTGCACAAAACCGGCTTTGATGGCTGACTGCTGCTCCACGGATGCGGGCACGGGGGTGCAGGGCAGTGGTAAAACACGTATTGAAGCGCGTCCTGATGATGCTTGCCGGCTATCTGGTGGCCGTTCTCGTCGGGCTGATCGCAGTAGCGGCGATCTATGGGATACTCAGTTCGCTGCCCAACGCGCCGGCCTATTTCGACCTCATGGGCGTCAGCCCGATCGCCGTGCTGCTGGTGCCGCCGCTCGGCATGTTCGTCTACTTCCTGACGATCATCCTGACGTGGATGCAGACCCTCGCCTTCGCCCTGATCGCGGAGTTTTTCTCGTTGCGCAGCTTCCTGCTGCACATGGTCTTCGGCGCCATTGCGGCGGCCGCAGGTTTCACGCTGATCTGGCCGGACGCGCCTGAGAGTCCCGAGCGCTGGGCCGACACTGGGATCATCGCCGCCGCCGGCCTGGTCGCCGGCCTGATCTATTGGCTGATCGCCGGGCGCGACGCCGGCTTCAGACGCCCGCTCTTCGAGCGCGCCTGAGCTAGCTCGCCGGAGAGCGCACCGCCTCGGTCGCGTCCAGCGCCTGCATCAGCCTCGTGTCACGGTCGTAGACGTCGTTGAAATACTCGACATTGCCGGACATGTCGGGCCAGGCGGTGAAATAGGCGACATAGACAGGGATGGTGCGGGTCACCTTTTCGGTCGAATGACCGTGCTTCAACTTCTCGGCGATGTAGTCGACCGAGGTGCCGAGCACCGCCGCCGCCATGCCGCGCGGATCCTGCAAGCGCACGCAGCCATGGCTGAGCGCGCGCATGTCGCGCTCGAAGAAGGATTTCTGCGGCGTGTCATGCATGTAGATGGCGTGCTTGTTGGGGAACAGGATCTTCAGCTCACCCAACGCATTGGCCTCGCTCGGCTGCTGGCGCACGCTGTAGGGGATGTTGGCGCCGTAGGCGCCCCAATTGACCGCCGATGACGGCACGCGCCGCCCGCTCGAATCCGTCACTTCATAGCCGGCACGGTCGAGATAGCCCGGATCGTTGCGCAGCCTGGGCAGCATCTCATTGACGATGATCGATTGCGGCACCCCCCAATAGGGATGGAAATCGACCTGTTCGATCTGGTCGTAGAAGAAAGCCGTCTGGTTGGTAACCTTGCCGACGACCGCGCGGGTTTTCAGCTTCTCCTCGCCATTGTCGATATAGGCGGCGGTGAAGGCCGGCTGGTTGATGAAGACACGCGGGCTGCCGAGATCGGACGGTAGCCAGCGCAACTCTTCCAGCGCGACCTCGACCTTGGTGATCTTGTCGGCTTTGGAAGTTCCGGCGAGCGACGCCACCGTACGCGGACCGATCACGCCGTCACCCTTCATGCCGGCCCGCTTCTGCACCGCCTTGATGACAGGCACCAGCTCGGGATCGTAGAGCTCGCTCTTGCCCAGCCTGGCAAGGACCTCGCCATAGTCGCCGCCCATCTCGTCATCTAGGTTGCGCGCGATCAGCGTCAGGACCTTGGGCAGTTCGGGACTGCTCTCGCCTGGCTTCAGCAACAGCTTGGGGTCGACGACGATCTCGTTTTCCTCGCTGGCCTGCAGCGCTTCCAGCTCGACGCGCAGCGCCTGATACTCCGCGTTCTGCGGATGGCGCGATTCCAGATAGGTGCGAACCTCCTGCGTGTGCGCAAGCGTCTTCAGCACGCCGTCCATGTCCAGCGGCTTGGCCGGGAAATCATAGTAGCCGGTCATCCGGTTGGGATCGACGCGGCCGCTCTGGGCATCATGGGCATAGCGCAGCACGCGCGCCGACAGCGCCATCTCGAAGCGGACGAGTTCCTTCAGGCGCTCGTCCGCGCTGGCCGAGGATGATGCGGCCGGAATGTCGACCGTGTAGTCGGCTGGCGTCAGGCCATAGCTTGCCGCCTCGCCTAGCACCCGCACCGCGTCCTGCGCACGGCTGTTGGGGGCGGTTCCGGTCACCCAGATGAAATCCGGATTGGCCGAGTAGTAGGCGATCAGCGCCTTGGCGATGTCGGGCTCAGCATAAAGCTCATAGTCACCCAGTCCGGCGATCGCCTCGCGGAAGGCATCGCTGGCGACAGACGGCACGAAGGCGGCATCCTGCGCCGCCACAGTCGCCGGCGCCGGCACCAACGCTGAAAAGTTGACGCGCACGAGACGGTCGGCCTTGTAGGTGTAGTAGGACGGGCTGCTGATCCTGGAGCCACCGCCGGCTGGCACCTTGCTGGGTCTCGGCTTGGGCGGCGGCGGGAATTCGCCTTGCGGGTTATGCCGGACGCCGCCACCGAACAGCATGTCGAACAGGCCTTGCGCGTTCGCCTGCGGGGCGCCGAGAGCCAGCGTCGCGGCAACCGCAAGCGGCATCACGCAGGCCGTGTTTCCGAAAATTTTCATGATCACCCGCTCCGGTTGTGAACCGGCTCCCGTTCCGCGCCGCTAGACGGTCACGCCCACCGCATGGCGGATGTAAGGCGCGATTATACCGATTCATACTGATTTCGTTAAGCTTCCATAAATTTCGGCGCCGCTGTTGCAGAACAGTTTCACAAGTTGGTGACAGTCTTGGGCGAAGCGGCTTCGGCCCATGGCGGTTGCATCAGGCGTCGGCGCCGGCGTTGGTGGTCCACATGGTGCTTGCGACGAATCGGCACTTCGTGCCCTGCCCGCCGGATGGCCACGTTGGCTGGCGCGCCAGGGTGGCGTGGCTAGCCATGGCCGGCACCAACGCCGCGTGACAAATGCCAGCCCTTGTGCTGGAAATCTGGTGGGCAAGCCACGGTCGGGAGGAATGCGCCGGTGAAAAAAGGCTATCGCGAGTTGCTCGACGAGGCGAACGCCGAGATCGAGGTGGTGTCGCCGGAGGAAGCGGCGGGGCTAATCGAGGACGAGGACACGATCTTCGTCGACCTGCGCGATCCGCGCGAGGTCGAGCGCGACGGCAAGATCCCCGGCGCCAGGCATGTCACGCGCGGCATGCTGGAATTCTGGATCGATCCGGAAAGCCCCTATCACAAGCCGTTCTTCGCCTCGGGCAAGAGCTTTGTCTTCTTTTGCGCCGGCGGCTGGCGCTCGGCGCTGGCCACCAAAACGGCGCAGGACATGGGCCTTTCGCCGGTCAAGCACATCCTTGGCGGCTACACCGCCTGGAAGGCGGCCGGACTGCCGGTCGAGCCGGGGCAGAAGAAGAAGGCCGACTGACAGCGCTTCAATGCATCAACGTCGAGTCGCGGTGCTCGGCCGCGAAGCGGACGGCGCGTTCGACCACGCCCTTGTCGGCGAGGATGCGGCGGTGGCCGAGCCCGTCGACCCAATGCAGGCTGACATGATCGCCGGCGCCGGCATAGCGCGTGGCATGGTCGGCAGAGAC
>NZ_RZOI01000316.1:0-6559 GCF_004022645.1 Mesorhizobium sp. M4A.F.Ca.ET.020.02.1.1
ATCTTAAAGCGGTCGGCAAGCTCCATCAGCCGCACCGCCTTGCGGTAGCCTTCCGGCCGCACCGAGCCGAAATTGTGCTTCAGCCGGCTCGCCGTGTCCGAGCCCTTCTCCTGGCCGATCACCGCCACCGGCTCGCCTCGGAAGCGGGCGAAGCCGCCGACGATCGCCTGATCCTCGCCGAAATTGCGGTCGCCGGCGAGCGGCGTGAAATCGCTGAGCAGGCCCTTGATGTAGTCGACGCAATGCGGCCTGTCGGGATGGCGCGCCACCTGCACCTTCTGCCAGGGCGTCAGCGCCTTGTAGGCCTCGCGCAGCGCATCGCGCGAGCGCTTCTCCAGCCGGCTGATCTCGTCGCCGACATCGACGGCCTCGCCGTTCTCGGCAAGCTTCTTCAGTTCCAGGATCTTGCCTTCGAGATCCTGCACCGGCTTTTCGAAATCGAGGTAGTTGTACATTCTTGAGCGGACCGACAGTTCGGAAGGCAATGGCTGGCGAAACCCTCGAAAACAGGGGCCCCGGGCGATGGAACGTCGCCCTCACATAGCGACATGAGGCCTAGTCGGCAAGCGGATGATGATCATTGACCAGCCGCACCAGCCGCTCTTCCAGCACATGGGTGTAGATCTGGGTGGTGGAGATGTCGGCGTGGCCGAGCAGCTGCTGCACGGCCCTGAGATCGGCGCCGTTCTGCAGGAGGTGGCTGGCGAAGGCGTGGCGCAGCACATGCGGCGAGATCTTGGCCGAGGCGATGCCGGCCCTTGCGGCAAGCCCTTTGAGGTCGCGGGCGAAGACCTGACGGGAGAGGTGGCCGGTGTCGGAGGCGGCCGGAAACAGGAAGGGGCTGGCGGCGAGGGCCGGCCGCTCTGCCCTGGCGGCAAGCCAGGCCCGCATGGCGGCGCGCGCCTTGGCCGAGAGCGGCACCATGCGCTCCTTGTCGCCCTTGCCGCGCACCATGAAGAAGCGGTCATCGCGCAGCGCCACCGTCACCGGCAGGCCGACCAGTTCGGAAACGCGCAGGCCGGTGGCGTAGAGCACCTCAACCAGTGCATGCAGGCGCAGCCGCGCCGGACGGTCGCCGCCGTCGGCGTCGCCCGCTTCGGTAGCGGCGCGGTCGATCAGCCGGCCGGTCTCGGCCTCACTCATCGTCTTCGGCAGCGGACGGCCCTTCCTCGGACTGTCCAGCGTGCCGGTCGGGTCGTCGCCACGCAGGCCCTCGGCGTAGAGGAACTTGAAGAATTGGCGGATGGCCGACAGTTTGCGCGCCTGCGAGGTGGCGGCGAAGCCGCGCGCGGCGATATCGTCGAGATAGGCGCGGATGTCGGCGGCGGCCGCGCCCGCGAGCCCGCCGCTGATTGCCATCGAAGCGTCTTCCAGGTCGCGGCGGTAGGAGGACAGCGTGTTTTCGGCCGCGCCCCGCTCGGCGCTCATCATCTCCAGGAAGGCCTCGATGCGCGCCGCGCTGTTCATGTCGTTGGCGTCAGTTCTTCTTGGGGTTCAGCTTTTCGGGCGGGATGCGCACGCTCATTTCGGCCTTTTTCGGTTCGACGAACATGGCCAGCGCGAACATCGTGCCATAGGCAATGCCGGCCAGAATCGTCAGCGTCACGACAAAGCGAAACAGTGTCGGCATCAATATGCGCCCGTCTCTTGTTCTGCATTTCCAAACCCTGTGCCCTTATGGGACGCCAATCCGGCCAATTCAAGGTAGAAGCCTGTTGTCCTAACGCAGGTCCTTGCCGGCAAACCGTATAACACTTTCCGGGACCTGCTTGTTTTGGCGCAGGTCCTGTTCGGAAAACCGCTGACACTTTTCCGGGACCTGCTTGCCGTGCTTGACGCAAACAGGCTTTTGATGTCGATAACGCCGACAAAGAGGGCTCGTATGAACGCGCTACAAGCAAATCCTCCCGGCGAGGGCCATGCCGAGCTGCTGGAGCGGCTGGGCAGCCGCTCCATCGTCTTCGTCGGCCTGATGGGCGCCGGCAAGACGGCGATCGGCCGCAAGGTGGCGGCGATGCTTTCGCTGCCCTTCATCGACAGCGACCAGGAGATCGAAAGCGTGTCGCGCATGACCGTGCCCGAGCTGTTCGAGCGCTATGGCGAGACCGAATTCCGTGCCTTGGAGCAGCGCGTCATCCTGCGCCTCCTGGAAAACGGCCCGCAGGTGCTGTCGACCGGTGGCGGCGCCTTCATGAACGCGCAGACGCGCGAGGCGATCGCCACGCATGGCGTCTCGGTGTGGCTCAAGGCCGAGCTCGATTTGTTGATGGAGCGCGTATCCAAGAAGCAGAACCGGCCATTGCTCAAAAGCCCTGATCCACGCGCCGTGCTCGAGCGGCTGATGGGCGAGCGGTATCCCGTATATGCCACATCGGACATCACCGTGCCGACCCGCGACGACCGCAAGGAGGTCATCGCCTTCGAAGTGGTCGCGGCGCTGTGCGGCCATTTTGGCGTTGCGCTTGTACAAGCCAGCGACGAGGCCCGGCCATGAGCGACGTCGCACCCGTCACCGTCGAAGTCGGCCTTGGCGATCGTGCCTACGACATAATGATCGGTCCCGGCCTGCTGTCCGGCGCTGGCCTGGAGATTTCGCGCCGCTTGCCGGGCAGGCGCGCGGCCGTGATCACGGATGAGAACGTCGCCGCTGCGCATCTCGAAACGCTGAAGGCCGGCCTCGGGACGGGCGGCATCCAGGCGGCCGTCATCACGCTGCCGGCCGGCGAAAAGACCAAGAGCTTTGCGCATCTCGAAGAGGTGGTCGACGGGGTGCTCGCCGCCAAACTGGAACGCGGCGACGTCGTCATCGCGCTAGGGGGCGGCGTCATCGGCGACCTCGCCGGTTTCGCCGCCGGCATCGTGCGGCGCGGCATGAAATTCGTGCAGATCCCGACATCGCTGCTGGCGCAGGTCGATTCCTCCGTCGGCGGCAAGACCGGCATCAACAGCGCGCGCGGCAAGAACCTCGTCGGCGTCTTCCATCAGCCGAGGCTGGTGCTGGCCGACACCGGCGTGCTCGACACGCTGCCGATCCGCGAATTCCGCGCCGGCTATGCCGAGCTCGCCAAATACGGGCTGATCGACCGCCCCGACTTCTTCGCCTGGCTGGAGGCGAACTGGCAGGACGTGTTCGCCGGCGGTCCGGCGCGCACGCAAGCGATCGCCGAGGCCTGCCGCGCCAAGGCCGATGTCGTCGCCCGCGACGAGTTCGAGACCGGCGACCGCGCACTGCTCAATCTCGGCCATACGTTCGGCCACGCGCTGGAAGCCGCGACGCACTATGACGGCGCCCGGCTCGTCCACGGCGAGGGAGTCGCCATCGGCATGGCGCTGGCGCATCGCTTCTCGGCGCGGCTCAACCTAGCGAGCCCGGACGATGCGGCGCGCGTCGAGGCGCATCTTCGCGCCGTCGGCCTGCCGTGGCGGATGGCCGACATCCCCGGCGAACTGCCCGACGCCGAAGCGCTGCTTGGCTTCATCGCCCAGGACAAGAAGGTGTCGCGCGGCGCGCTGACCTTCATCCTGACGCGCGGAGTCGGCCAGGCCTTCATCGCCAGGGACGTGCCGGCGTCGGAAGTGCTTGGCTTCCTTGCTGAAAACCACCCGGGATGAACGAGGCTGGCTGGATCGCCGCGGCCGTCCTTGCCGGCTCCATGCTGCTGGCCTTGCTCTTTCGCGCCCGCCTGCTCGCTGCCTTCGGCCACGAATTGCGGCGCGTCGATCCGCAACGTCCGGCGCATGACGAGCCGCGCGAGGCGGCCGACGATTTCCGCCGTGACGGCCAGGCGCCACGAGAGGAACGCAATCGTCTGGAGGGACTGTTCGACCTCGAGGAACTCGAAGTGTCCGACGTCATGGTCCACCGCACCAACATGCGCTCGGTCAATGCCGACAATGCATCGGAAGCGGTGGTGCGCGAGATCCTGAACAGCCCGCATACGCGCATGCCGTTGTGGAAGGGCTCGCTCGACAACATCGTCGGCGTGCTGCACGCCAAGGACCTGCTGAGGGCGCTGAACGAGGTCGGCAACGACTTTTCCAGGATCGACGTGATGAAGATCGCGTCGAAGCCCTGGTTCGTGCCGGACACCACCACCTTGCAGGACCAGCTCAACGCCTTCCTGCGCCGCAAGGCGCATTTCGCCATCGTCGTCGACGAATATGGCGAAGTGGAAGGGCTGGTGACGCTGGAGGATATCATCGAGGAGATTGTCGGCGAGATCGCCGACGAGCACGACGTCGACATCCAGGGCGTTAAGCAGGAGGCCGACGGCTCGGTCGTCGTCGACGGCACGGTGCCGATCCGCGATCTCAACCGGGCGCTCGACTGGAACCTGCCGGACGAGGAGGCCACCACGATTGCCGGCCTCGTCATCCACGAGACCCAGTCGATCCCCGATGAAAAACAGGCCTTTACCTTCCACGGCAAGCGCTTCGTAGTCATGAAGCGCGACAAGAACCGCATCGCCAGGCTGCGGATAAAGCCGGCCGGCGACGCCTGAAAATCAGGTAGGTCGGCGCGGCGCGGCGTCTGCCTCCGGCGCTATTCCACGATCTCCCTGGTCGAGCGCTCGTGCAGCGTCGCGCCTGTTTCGGCGTCGACCGCCGCAAGACTGACCTCGTAGCCCCAGAGGCTGCGGATATGGCGCAAGGTCGCGTCGCGGCTGCCTTCGTCCAGGAGGATACCGGCCTTCACCTTGTGCTGCAGCCGCAGTTGCCTGTCGCCGCGCAGGTCGACATCGACAATCTGGATGTCGGGCCTGTTCGCCCCCACGTCGTAGCTGTGGGCCAGGCCGCTGCGTATCTTCTCATAGCCGCGCTCGTTGTGGATCGATGCGACCTCCAGATGCGGTTCGTCGGCTCGATCGGCAAGCACGAAGAGCCGCCATTTCCGGATCAGGGTTGGGCTGAGGTACTGGCGGATGAAGGATTCATCGCGATGGTCGGCCCATGCCTCGAGCAGCGTCTCGCGCCAGTCGCCGCGGCCCGCAATGTCGGGAAACCAGTCGCGGTCCTCCGCCGTCGGCTCGGTAGAGATGCGCCGTATGTCCTGCATCATGTCGAGACCGAGCGCGTAGGGATTGATGCCGGAAAAGCGGGGATCGTCGAAACCAGGCTGGAAGACCACATTGGCATGGTTGCGCAGGATTTCGAGCATGGCGCCCTCGCCGATCAGCCCGCGATCGAACAACAGGTTCATCAGCGTGTGGTGCACGAAAGTGGCGCAACCCTCGTTCATCACCTGGGTTTGCCGCTGCGGGTAGAAATATTGCGCGATGATGCGGACGATGCGGACGATTTCGCGCTGCCACGGTTCCAGCACAAGGCTGTTCTTCTCGAGGAAATAGAGCAGGTTCTCCTCGGGCAGATTGAGCGACTTCTTCCGTTCGGCCAGGCTTTCGTCCTTCTCGCCGGTCTTGCCGGTCTCCTGCGAGGCCGGCAGCGTGCGCCACAGATCGTTGTAGGAGCGCTCCTCATATTCGAGGCGCTCGCGCAGGCCTTCGCGCTGCCGCTCCGACGACAGCTTGGGCGGCCGGCGGTAGCGGAACACGCCCTGTTCCATCAACGCATGCGCCGAATCGAGGACCGCCTCGACCGCCGCGAGGCCGTGCCGCTCCTCGCAGCGGGCGATATAGCCCTTGGCGAAGTCGAGATAGCTCAGGATCGCCCCGGCGTCGGTCCACTGCCGGAACAGGTGATTGTTCTTGAAAAAATGATTGTGTCCAAGCGCCGCGTGCGCCGTAACCAGGGCCTGCAACGCCATGGTGTTCTCCTCCATCAGGTAGACGATGCAGGGATTGGAGTTGATGACCAGTTCATAGGCCAGACCACGACCGCCCTTGCGGTAGAGAAGGTCGTGATGAAGGAAGTGCTTGCCGAACGACCAATGGCGATACATCAGTGGCATGCCTATCGATGAATAGGCGTCGAGCATCTGCTGGGACGAGATGATCTCCATCTGAACCGGATAGATATCGAGGTGGAGTTCTTCCAGGGCGATCGCCTCGATCGCGTCATAGGCCCGCGACAGCGTCTTGAAGTCCCAATCGGATCCGGAAAACAGCAAAGCTGGTTTGCCTGCCTGCCTGGCCATTTGCACCCCTCTCAAGCGCTCTTGCGGGCAGCTGGCTGCCTTGCGAAGAGCTGGCGGAAGACCGGGTAGATGTCGGCCGGAGTGGCGATGCGGGTCATCTGGAAGTTCGGCCATTTCTGCGCGACGACGCTGTAGGCGCGCCACAGCGACGTCCCGTTTTCGGTGGCTCCGAAAATATGGCTCTCGCGTTCGTCGATGATCTCGACATAGGCGAAATATTGGCAAAGACGCATGAGCGCGCCGTCGAGCAAAGCTATGCAGCGTTCCGAATCGGTGGCGAAATTGTCACCGTCCGAAGCCTGGGCGGCGTAGATGTTCCACTCGTTGGCCGGGTAGCGTTCTTCGATGACGCGGCGCATTTCGTCGAGCGCCGTGGAAACGACTGTGCCGCCGCTTTGCGTGCAATGGAAGAAGGTTTCCTCGTCCACCTCCTGGGCCTCGTGGGTGTGGCGGATGAAGACCACC
>NZ_RZOI01000317.1:0-6559 GCF_004022645.1 Mesorhizobium sp. M4A.F.Ca.ET.020.02.1.1
CAGCGGTACCGGCCTCGTAGAGCTTCACCGGCACGCCCTGTTCCAACAAATGAACGGCCGCCGCCAAGCCGACAGGGCCGCCGCCGATAACGGCGACCGGGAGATCGTTCTGCTCGCTCATGCTCCCACCTTCCATAATTCCGGGATTATCGAAATATCGGGCAAAAAATCATGCCGCCACCTCTCCCGTGGCGGGGTTGCAGGCGGCGTCGGCGCAGCATTCGTCGGCGAGGAAGCCGATCAGATCGCGCATGATCGGATAGTTGGCGCGGCAGATCAGCGTCCTCGCCTGCCGCTCCTGACTCACCAGCCCGGTCAGGATCAGCCGGTGCAGATGATGCGACAGCGTCGAGGCGGCGATGCCGAGGCTTTCCTGCAGATAGCCGACCGGCCGGCCGGCCTCTCCGGCCCTGACCAGGATGCGATAGAGATTGAGCCGCGTCGGATTGCCGAGCGCTTCCAACTGCTTTGCTGCTTGTTCGAGTTTCATGGAAATATGGCTATGCCAGGTTGGGCGGCGCCGTCAAGGGAATTTCGAACATTATGGAAATATGCAGGTAGCAATCCGCCCAACGCCAACGCGGCTGGCCTGCAGATGATATAGGCTATCATCAATCAAGACGGAGGCATGGTCGCCGATCCTGCGCATGGGCTTCGGCGGCGAGTGAACATGGAAAGCGAAGGCACAACCATCGTCCTGGGCATCCCAATTCCGTCCATCGATCCGGTGTTTCTGGGAGTTGTAGGTGTCCATATTCTGTTTGGGCTTGCCGCCTTGACCACCGGCGCTGCCGCGATGTTCGCCCAAAAGGGGCGCGGCCGGCACTCGAACTTCGGCAGCATTTACTTTTGGTGCCTGTTCGGCGTGTTCGTGTCTATGAGCGCCTTGTCGCTCCTGCGCTGGGCGGAAAACTACCACCTGTTCGCGCTGGGATGCATTTCTTTCGCATCTGCCTATTTCGGGCGCATGGCCGCCCGACGACACTGGCGCCAATGGCCCAGGCTGCATCTCACCGGCATGGGGATGTCCTACGTCGTAATGCTTACCGCATTTTACCTCGATAACGGCAAGAACCTGCCCTTGTGGAGGGAGCTTCCAACTATTGCATTTTGGGTTCTGCCCAGCGCGATCGGAATGCCGATAATCCTCCATGCCTTGTTTCAGCACCCGGTCGTCCTGGACTTCGATCGCTCGCGAGCGGCAAGCACCAGATCCGCAAATCCAGACTGAGAGGCGAGCGCCTTTCGGTGCTACGTCAGACGACCCGCTTGCCGTCGGCGCCGATCACCACCTCGCCGTCCTCCTTGGTGAACGGGCCGATGTCGGGATTGGACAGGATGTCGAGCACCGCTTCCGACGGCCGCGCCAGTATCGTGCCTTTCGGCGTCACCACGATCGGCCGATTGATCAGGATCGGATGCGCCAGCATGAAATCGAGGATCTCGTCGTCGCTCCATTTGGGATTGCCAAGATCGAGCTCGGCATAGGGCGTACCCTTTTCGCGCAGCAGCTGGCGCGGCGTCATCGCCATGGCGGCGATCAGCTCGACGAGCTTTTCGCGCGACGGCGGCGTCTGCAGATATTCGATCACCTCGGGCTCCTCGCCCGACTGCCGGATGATCGCCAGCGTGTTGCGCGAGGTGCCGCAGGCAGGGTTGTGATAGATGGTGATGGTCATTCGGCGGCTCTCATCTCAGGTTTCGGTTCAGCAAGCAGCCAGCCGGCCAGCGCCAGCGCAAGCAGCGCGCCTAGCAATTCGGCGACGATGAAGGCGGGGACGTCGAGCGGCCGGATGCCGGAAAAGGTGTTGGAGAAGGCGCGTGCAATGGCCACTGCCGGATTGGCAAAGGAGGTCGAGGCCGTGAACCAATAGGCCGCGGTGATGTAGAGCCCGACCAGCCAAGGAATGGCATCGCCGCGAAAACGCAGGCCGGCGAGAATGGTGAAGACCAGCCCGAAACTCGCAACCAGTTCGGCGATCCACTGCCCCGCCCCGCTCCGCACCGTCGTCGACAGTTCGACGAGAGGCAGGCCGAACATGGCATGCGCGACGACCGTGCCGGCGAGGCCGCCGAGCAACTGGGCGACGACATAGCAAAGTGCGGCATGCCAGCTGATCTCGCGCCTCAGCCCGAACACCAGCGTCACGGCCGGATTGAAATGGGCGCCGGAGATCGGGCCGAGGACTGTGATCAGCACCACCAGGATAGCGCCGGTCGGCAGCGTGTTGCCGAGCAGGGAAAGCGCGACGTCGTCGGTGAGACGATCGGCCATGATGCCCGAGCCGACGACGGCTGCGACCAGCATGGCGGTGCCGAGCGCCTCGGCGGCGAGACGGCGGGGAAGATCGACAATCATGGGCGGGTCCGCATGTGTTGGATTGCTAGCATTTGCAGGTCACGGCCTGGAGGACCGGCTGGCAGAGTTCCGGCGCGCCGCTGCAGCAATCCTCCATGAGATAGGCAAGCAGGTCGCGAAAGCCGGTCATGTCGGCGACGTAGCGGATCACGCGCCCTTCTCGCGCCGCGCGGACCAGTCCGGCATGGTCGAGCACCTTCAAATGCGCCGACATGGTGTTCTGGACGATTTCGAGCCGCGCGGCGATCTCGCCCGCCGGCAGGCCGCCCGCCCCGGTCTTCACCAGAAGGCGGAAAACCTCCAGGCGCGTGTTCTGACCAAGCGCCGCCAAGGCGCGAAGGGCCGCTTCCCTGTCCATCCATATATCCTTAAATCCGGATTTGAGGATGCTTAGTAACGCAACATGACAGACAGATGACAGCGGGCGTGACGAGGATCGGTCGGGTGCACCAATGGAACTCAGAACGTATCGCAGCGACGCTCCACGTCGCGCGCGAACATTTCCCGCTTTTCGTCCGATATGCTGTGAACGGAGTATCGCGACAGGTACAGATGCCGCACGCCCCGGCCGCACATGGTCTTCAGTCCGCGCAGCAGCACCTTCTTTCCGGGGTTCTGCATATAGAGTTTGGTGTACCACCACGGCGACCCGCATGTGGTGACCACGCCCATGCGGCGGATGTTGAGCAGCGCCGGCTTGAGCAGGCCGTCATCCGGCGGCACCTCGTAAGCGATGCCTGGGCGCCACACCCGATCGAAATAGCCTTTCAAGATAGCGGGCATGCCTGACCACCAGGTCGGAAAGCAGAACACACACGCCTCTGCCCACCGCAACGCATCGATATAGAGTTGCAGATCCTTCGGCGCCTGGGTGGGATCATAGTGGCCACGCCATTCCTCGGGCTGCATCGTCGGGTCGAACTTCATCTCGTAGAGGTCAAAGTCGATGACCTCGTCGCCTCTTGCCTTGAGCGTCTTGACGACGCGCTGGTGAAGCGATGCCAAATAACTGTCGGCCGCCGGATGCGCGTAGACTACATTGACCTTCATTGGATGACGCCCTCAAGCCTTCCACCCGAAGCTATTAGTCGAAGCTAATAGGCTTGCCTAGCTGCCGGAGCGCCCCGGCATGCGGCGCCTCCTGCCCGCTTCGACTAGGCCACGCAGATGCCGGGCACCGAGACCTTCTGGAACAGATGCGGCGAAGCCACAGCCGAGGACGGATAGGCCGAGATCTTCGCCCTGAACTGCGGATGGGAGAAAGCGGCGCGGAAGGCGGCGGTCGATTCCCACACGGCATAGTTCAGGTAGGTCGGGCTTTCGCCGATCGCGCGGTGAAGCTGGGTCGAGATGAAACCCGGCTGCTGCTTCATGAAGACAGCGTCGTCCTGCCAGACGTCGAGGAAGGTTTGCTCGTCGGCCTTGTCGAGCGTGAACACGTTCACCAGCACGACGGGGGCGGCGTCGATCGCGACCTGGCGGTCGATCGGGAAAGCAGGGTCGAGGGGGCGCATATGGGTCATGGGAGGCTCCTTCAATTGGTGTTATGATGTCAATCTGTTATGATGCATACATATACATTTGACAACATGATGTCAACATAGATATAAGGTGACAAATGCCCGATACAAAGCGAACACCGACCGGCAAGGCTTTGAGCGATCTCATTCTCGACCTGTTCAGGCTGAACAGCCGCATCAGCGCTGCCGGCGACAGGCTGGTCGCCGATCTCGGCCTGACCAGCGCCCGCTGGCAGGTGCTGGGAGCCATCGTCGCCGCCGAGCGTCCGCAGCCGGTGGCGTGGCTGGCGCGCGATCTCGGCGCCAACCGCCAGAACGTGCAGCGCATCGTCAACGACCTCGAGGGCGAAGGACTGGTCGCCTTCAGGATCAACCCGCATCACCGGCGGGCGCAGCTTGTCGTGCTGACCGACGACGGGCGCGAAGCCTACGACGCGGCCATGCGCCTGCAGGCCCCCTGGATCAACACCCTCGCCGACGGGCTTGCCGTCGAGGACATCAACACCATGCACGGCGTGATCACGGCACTACGCAAAAAACTGGAAGGCAACGATGACGCTGAAGAGCAGGGCTGACCGCTGCGGAACGGTGGCTGTCCCATCCCTTGCTGAGCGCCGCCCTCATCCTGGCGCTGCTCGCTTCCCAGCATCGCCAGCTTTGGACGGCCCGAACCGGCGCACAGTACACCGCGCGGCTGCGTTGCCAAGCGCGGCGATTTCGCGCAACGGTTCCGACAACCGCAATGACCGCAGTAGCCTCACCGATGCCAGTATCCCGTGCCCGATAGCTCAATACTCGTCACCGGAGCGCGCGCGCCGGTGGCGCTGCATCTGACGCGGCTGCTGTATGGCGCCGGACACCGGGTAATCCTCGCCGACACACCTGCCCGCCCGATTGCTGCCGCCAGCGTGGCCTGCGCACGCTACTACCGCCTGCCGCGACCGCGCTTCGAGCCGGCGGCCTACGCCGAGGCGGTCGAGGCGCTGGTGCGCGCCGAAGGGATCGGCCTGGTCATCCCGACCTGCGAGGAGGTTTTCCATCAGGCGCTCGCCTGGCGCGACCGCGCGATCCCGGCGCGCCTGTTCGCGCCCGGCATCGAGTTGCTCGCCGAAGTCCACAACAAACATGCCTTCATCCGGCTGGCCGAACGGCTCGGCCTGGCGGTGCCGGAAACGGTGCTGCTGCAATCGCGCGACGATCTGGGGGCCATGCGCGGCCGCGCGCGCGAATTGGTGTTCAAACCGGTGTGGTCGCGCTTTGCCAGCCAGGTGCTTTTGCGCCCCTCGCCCGGCGCACTCGATGCCGTCAATCCCTCGCCCGCCGCGCCCTGGGTGGCGCAGCGCTTCGTGCCCGGCGAGGAGATCAGCGCCTATGCGGTGGCGCGCGGCGGCAGGCTAAAGGCATTCTCGCTCTACCGATCGCTCTATCGCGCCGGCAAGGGTGCCGGCGTCTTGTTCGAGCCGGTCGAGGACGCGGCCGCGCGGCGGCTGGTCGAGCGCATCGTCGCCGCCACGTCATGGACCGGACAGATCTCCTTCGACCTGATGCGGCAGGCAGACGGAACGGTTCTGCCGCTGGAATGCAACCCGCGCGCCGTCAGCGGGCTGCATTTCTTCCGCGATCCGGCGCGCTTTGCGAACGCGGTGCTGGGAGACGGGCCCGAGGTCAGACCCGATGTCACCGCGCCCCAGACCGCGCGGCTCGCCATGTGGATCTACGGGCTGCCGGCGGCCTTGCGCTGCGGTGGCCTCGGCCGCTTCCGCAAGGCGATGCGTGAGGTCGAGGAACTGCTCGACTGGCCTGATGATCCGGCGCCGGTGAAGGCGCAATGGGCGGCGCTGGGCGAGATCGCAGGCGTTGCGCTTCGAGAGCGCATCAGCCTGCAGGCGGCATCGACGCGCGACATCGAATGGAACGGGCCGGACGAGTGACGTCGGCAGGAGGGCGAAGGAATGCGACGGTCCTTCCGCCTGCCGTCACAGCTCGATCTGATGCACTCTTGGCTCGCTTGCCGCCGGCGGCAGGTTCCCGGCCATAATCGCGGCGATGTCGTGGCGCAGGAAATCCAGCGGACCGATCACCGGCAGCGCCGGCGGGGCGAAACGGGCGTTGTCGCTCGCCGATTTCAGCACGCGGCGATCCTGCTGCAGGGCGACGTTGAACAGCGGCTTGAAGGCAAATGCCTTTATCCTGCCGAGCAAGCCCTGGCGCGGGCCGGTCAACCAGCCGACGCCCTCGACGGTGCGCTCGTCGGCCTGGCGCAGATGGAAGGTGGTGGCGAGGGCCAGCCCATCCTTGCTCCAATATTCCAGTTCGGCGATGCCGGGATGGCGGAAGCGGCCGATTGTTCTCGCGCGCTCACCCTCCAGCAGCCGGCTGATCAGCCCCTGCTGCCGATCCTCGCCGGTGTAGCAGGCCTCGACCCAGCCCTCGCCGCCGGTCACCTCGACGCGCACGAGATGGCGTCGCGAGCTCAGGCCGCGCAGCAGGCCCTTGTGGGTGAAGTGGGTATGGGTGGCATCGAGGATGTTTTCGGCCGCGTCGATCACCGTCGACTGCGTCGAGCTGCGCACCCGCCGCACGACGAGGTCCCGACCCTGCATGCAGTGGAGATAGGGCTCGCCCTGCGGCGTTCCCGACGAGACGAAGACGACGCCGTCGCGCTCGATGACGCCGTAGC
>NZ_RZOI01000318.1:0-6545 GCF_004022645.1 Mesorhizobium sp. M4A.F.Ca.ET.020.02.1.1
CGTCGAAGGAGACCGACGACAGCGCCAGCAGCAGGAAGGCCATGCCGCTTGTCGGCAGCGACTCGGCGGAGAGCAGCTTCGCGCCTGGCCAGCAGAGACTGAGCCTGCGCTTGCCGTCGCGCTCCACAACAGCAAAGCGCGCGACCATGCTGAAGAACACGCACAGGAACTCGCCGCGCCGGCTCCAGTCGCGATGGCCGAAGACAAGCATCAGCACGAAGCTGAGCAGCCAGTAGAGGCCGGCCGCGTATGCCAGCCGGGCCGGGTCGTCGGGCGCCGGGTCGATCAGCTCGAACCAGGCGAAGGCGAAGAACAGCGCGACGGCCGGCCAGCTGCCGAGCCATGCGGGCAGGCGCTCTTCTTCGCCGTCGCGGCCAATCAGGCGGCTGACGACGCGCCACGGCCCGTACCAGGGGTCGAGCCACGACCAGAGGTCGCCGAGGAGCCCATGCAGCAGGGCCAGGCCGACCCAGAGCAGCGTCCATATGACGAGCGGCAGCGGGTTGGACAATGGATCGCGGCTGCCGAACAGGCCGGCGGCAAGGAGGATTGCGAAGCCGGCAAAAGATATCAGGCTGACGATCGCGCGCGTGCCGTCGCCAAAGGCAAAGAGCGGCAGGCGGCGGCGCCAGAAGCGGTCGAGGGCATCGGGCGGCAGCAGCGCCAGGACGAGAAAGCTGGCGGCAACGGCAAGCGCGCCGCCGGCGACATAGTAGCCGGTGGGGAGGAGAAGGACATGGCCACGGTCGGAGGCGTGGGCGAAGGCGGAAGTGGGGAGGAACGGTGTGAAGGCGGCTGCGAGAGCCAATCGCGAAGGTTGGCGCCCTACGGGGGGCGCGAAGGAACTCGGCCTATCCAACTCTGCCGTCTCGCATGGCGGTACGGGAAGCACCCGCCACCCTCACACCTTGACCAGTTGCCTCACCCGGTCCGTCTCGCCGAATATCCTCAGATACCGCTTGATCTCCTTCTCATCCCCGGTGGCCTTGGCAGGATTGTCGGAGAGCTTGACCGCAGGTCGGCCACTGGCCTCGCTGACCTTGCAGACCAGCGATATGGCGTCGAGCCGGTTGGTCTCGGTCGGCGCGCAGCCCTCGAAATCGTTGGTGAGGTTGGTGCCCCAGCCGAAGGACATGCGCACCTTGCCGCGGAAGTGGCGGTAGGTCTCCTCGATCGTCTCGACCTCGAGCCCGTCGGAGAAGATCAACAGCTTCTGCCTGGGGTCCTTGCCCTTCTCGCGCCACCAGGACAGGATCTTCTCGCCACCCTCGATCGGCGGCGCGCTGTCGGGACGGAACCCGGTCCAGTCGGCGATCCAGTCCGGCGCATCGCGCAGGAAGGCAGCCGTGCCGAAGGTGTCGGGCAGCACGATCAGCAAATTGCCGCCATAATAGCGCTGCCAGTCCTGCAGCACCTTGTAGGGCGACTGCTTGAGCTCGCCTTCAGAATTGGCAAGGGCGGCAAACACCATCGGCAGTTCATGCGCGTTGGTGCCGAGCGCTTCCAGGTCGTTGTCCATGGCGAGCAGCACGTTGGAGGTGCCGGTGAAGGCCTCGCCGATGCCTTCCTTGAGCGCCTCGACGCACCAGCGCTGCCACAGGAAGGAGTGGCGGCGACGGGTACCGAAATCGGAAATGCGGATGCCCGGCAGTGCCTTCAGCCGCTCGGTCTTGGCCCACATCTTGGCCTTGGCGCGGGCATAGAGCACGTCGAGCGCGAAGGGGCCGAAGGCGCGCATGGCCGCGCGGGAACGGAGCTCATTGATGATAGCCAGCGCCGGGATCTCCCACAGCGTCGTGTACATCCAGGGGCCAGCGAAGGAGAGCTCGTACTGGCCGTCGCGCTTGGACAGCTCGTATTCGGGCAACTGGAAATCCTCCAGCCAGGCGAGGAATTCCGGCTCGAAGATCTGCTTGCGGCCATAGAAGGTGTTGCCGCCCAGCCAGATCATCTCCTTCTTGGAGAAGCGCAAGGTGCGGGCATGGTCGAGCTGGTCGCGCAACTCCTGCTCGTCGATCTCGTCGGCGAGGCGAACCGAGGTGGTGCGGTTGATCAGCGAGAAGGTGGCGTCGACCTTGGGGTACATGCCCCAGATCATCTGAAGCATCAGCAGCTTGTAGAAATCGGTATCGAGCAGGCTGCGGACGATCGGGTCCAGCTTCCAGGTATGGTTGTAGACGCGCCGCGCAATATCGGTCTTTGCCATGTCGTCCTACCGCCTTCGCTGCTCACTCTAGCGTTTGTCTGCGCAATCCCGGACGGAAAAGCGCTACGCACTTTCCAGGGATTGCCTTAGCCAAAGCCTCTTAGCATTGAATTTTCGGGAACGCCTCCCGCTTTGCGGGCTGGCCCGACAAAAAGGAAGCCGTCACGGTCCAGCCGTCAGGCCCCCGTCCTGGCGCCGATCACCCTCAGTGCCGGGCGTTTCCTGCGGCTGCCGATGCGCCCCGCGACCGGCGCGTCGGCGCGGCTGTCAGCCTGTTCCTTCTCGGCAAACAGCCAGTCGATGAACAGCTGGACGATCGGCGCCGACTTCATCTCGTTTCGGCACACGACGTAGAAATCGTCGACCGCCGGTACCGACAGGCTGAACGGCGCAACCAGCAGGCCCCTGGCCAGCAGCCCGCTTGCGGTCACCGTATCGCCGAGCGCCACGCCATGGCCGTGAACGGCGGCCTCGATCGCCACGCGCGCGTCACCGAGATGGTGGCGGCGGCCGCGCTCCAGATCGAGCGCATCCGCGGCGGCCAGCCAGGTGTGCCATTCACGGCCGTCGTCGCCATGCAGGAAGACATGATCGGCGAGATCGCGCACGGTGCGGATCGGGCGGTTGTTGATCAGCGTCGGGCTGACCACCGGGAACAGTTCGAGGCCGGACCACTTGCGCATCCAGCAGTCGCTCCAGCTGCCGTCGCCATAGTGCACGCAGACATCGATGTGCGGGGCGCGGATGTCCCTGGCGTCGTTGGAGGGAAGCAAGGTGAGCTGGATGTCCGGATATTGCGCGGTGAACGAGCCCAGCCGCGGCGCCATCCACAGCAGCAGCAGCGCCGGAACGCAGGATATGGAGAGCTTGCCGGCACTGGCAGGCCTCGTCATGCGCTGGGTGGCGGCGGCAATGCCGTCGAAGGCAGTCGATACCGCCGGCAAAAGCTCGGCGCCGTGCGGCGTCAACCTCACCCGCTGGCCAGCGCGCTCCAGCAGCTTGACGCCAAGCGACTGCTCGAGCGCCTTGATCTGGTGGCTGACGGCGCCGTGTGTGACATTCAGCTCCGCCGCCGCCTTGGTCAGCGAGGCGTGGCGCGCCGTCGCCTCGAAGGCGCGCAGCGGATTCAAGGGGGGCAGACGCTTGGCCATGGTGCACCTGTGCACTGTGAGATTTTCTCACAACAAACACCCTAACAATATCAATTGATTTTTCAATGGAGCTGCCGGAGACTTTGTGCCGGAGCATCTTCAAGACGTGAAAATCTGCAGGCAGCCAGGGCGGGACCGCGGTCCGGCCGATGGCGGTCAGCATCATAGGCGTTGCCGAAGCTTTCATTGCCAGCCAGACGGAGGAGACCGACATGGGTTACGATCGCGGCAAGCTCGAAGCGTTGCGTCGCAAGTATGGCGAGGGCCATGGCGGCGAGATGTTCGATCCGAAGTTCCGCAAGGTCGCCGACAAGATCTTCTCCAAGTCAGGCACGAGACTGGCGCCCTATTCCGGCATCCCGACCTTCCTTGCCGCGCCCTACCGCCAGGTGACCGCCGACAATCCGGATTTCGGCGACCTGCAGGTGGCGATGATCGGCGTGCCGATGGACCTCGGCGTCACCAACCGGCCGGGCTCGCGCTTCGGGCCGCGGGCGCTGCGCGCCATCGAACGCATCGGCCCCTACAACCATGTGCTGGAATGCGCGCCGACGCACGAACTTCGCGTCGCCGACATCGGCGACGTGCCGTTCCAGAGCCGCTACCGGCTGGAGACCAGCCATGAGGACATTGAGCGCCGCGCCAACCAGATCGTCGACGCCGGCGTCATCCCGCTGTCGGTCGGCGGCGACCACTCGATCAGCCATCCGATCCTGAAGGCGGTCGGCAAGAAGGCGCCGGTCGGCATGATCCATATCGACGCCCACTGCGACACCAGTGGCCTGTTCGACCTGACTAAATTCCACCACGGCGGACCGTTCCGCAACGCGGTGCTTGACGGCGTGCTCGATCCGTCGCGCACCATCCAGATCGGCATTCGCGGCGCGGCCGAATATCTGTGGGAGTTCTCCTACGAATCCGGCATGACCGTCGTGCACGCCGAGGAGGTGACCGGCCTCGGCATTCCCGCCATCATCGAGAAGGCGCGCAAGATCGTTGGCGACGGGCCGACCTACATTTCCTTCGACGTCGACAGCGTCGATCCGGCCTTCGCGCCGGGCACCGGCACGCCGGAAGTCGGCGGGCTGACGACGCGCGAGGTGCTCGAACTGCTGCGCGGCCTCAAGGGCCTCAACATCGTCGGCGGCGACGTCGTCGAGGTGGCGCCGCAGTACGACGCGACCACGAACACCGCCCATGTCGGCGCCCAGGTCCTGTTCGAGATCCTGAGCCTGATGGTGTTCAGCCCGGCCATCAAGAAAGGCTGAGGCGACGCCAAGCCAATACGGCCGCCGCGCTGGAGCCGGCGGCCGGATTCAACAACAAGCTTCCAGCAGGGGAACTAAAATGACACTTCGCAGCAACACGCTGAAATCCGCCATCACGGCAATGTTGATGCTCGGCGCCGCCGGCCTGTCCTCCCAGGCCGCCAGGGCCGATGCCATCGACGACATCACCAAGGCCGGCACCGTCAATGTCGGCATCTTCTCCGACTTTCCGCCCTTCTCCTCGGCCAGCGCCGACATGAGCATCAAGGGCTACGACATCGACGTGGCGCAGGCGATCGCCGACTCCCTGAAGGTGAAGCTGAACCTGGTCAGCGTCACCGGCCAGAACCGCATTCCCTATCTCACCGACAAACGCGTCGACTTCCTGATGAGCGTCGGCTACTCGAAAGAACGCGCCGAGGTGATCGATTTCGCCGCCGCCTACGCGCCCTACTATATCGCCGTCATCGGCCCGGCCGCGCTGTCGGTCAAAGGCAAGGAAGACCTTGCCGACAAGTCGATCGCCGTCAATCGCGGCACGCTGGAGGACACCTCGCTGACCGAAGCGGCGCCGGCTTCCGCCGACATCCGCCGCTTCGACAACTACAACTCCGTCATCCAGGCCTTCATCTCCGGCCAGACCCAGCTGATGGTTGTGGGCAACGATGTCGGCGCCCAGGTGCTGGCCAAGCAGGATGCGTTGCAGCCGGAGCAGAAGTTCCAGCTGCTGACCTCGCCCTCGCATATCGGCCTCAACAAGAACGAGGACCGACTGAAGAAGGCGATCAACGACGCGGTCGCCAAGATGCTGGCCGAAGGCAAGCTGGACGAGAGCTCGAAGGCCTGGCTGAAGACGCCGCTCAACCCCGACAACCTCAAGGACTGATCGCGAGCCCATCCCGATCGAATCGGGATGGGCTCAATCTTTGTTTGAGCATGATCTTTCTGAACCGAGGGTTCGGGATCATGCTTTGGAGCAACAGGGCGTTTTGCCATGGGCTACAGCCTCGACTTCGGCTGGCTTACGGGTGCGGCGGGCGCGATCGCGCGCGGCGCGGCGACGACGATCCTGCTGATCGCCGTCACCACGCTGGCGGGAACGTTCCTCAGCATCCTGGGGGCCGCCGGCAAAAGAAGCGGCCCAAAGCCGCTGCGGCTGGCGATCGCGACCTATGTCGAGGTGATGCGCAACACGCCGTTCCTGGTGCAGCTGTTCTTCATCTTCTTCGGCCTGCCCAGCCTCGGCATTAGACTCGATCCGATCCTGGCCGCCATGCTGGCGATGACGCTCAACATGGCAGCCTATACGATCGAGATCGTCGGCGCCGGACTGGACGCGGTGCCGCGCGGGCAGACGGAAGCCGCACTGGCGCTTGGGCTCAGGCCGCGCCTGGTGTTCGTCAAGGTCGTGCTGCCGCAGGCGCTGAAGGTGATCTACCCGGCGCTGACCAGCCAGATCGTCATCATGATGCTGGAGTCGGCCGTCGTGTCGCAGATTGCGGTGCGGGAACTGACCTACGAGGCCGATATGCTGCAGGCACGCACCTTCCGCGCCTTCGAGACCTATTTCGTGGTGACGCTGGTCTATCTCGGCCTGTCGATGGGGCTGCGCCGGTTGCTGGTCGGCGGCGGACGCCGCGTCCTGGGGGCCGGCGTGTCATGATCGAGTTCACTTTCTGGGACATATTGCGCAACCTGCTGCTCGCCGCGCGCTGGACGGTGCTGTTGTCGCTCGCCGCCTTCGTCGGCGGCGCGCTGGTCGGCCTGGCCGTACTGTTCTTACGCATCGCCAAGACCAAATGGACCCGGCGGATTGCCTCCGGCTACGTCGCGCTGTTCCAGGGAACGCCGCTCTTGATGCAACTCTTCCTGATGTTCTTTGGTCTGCCGATGCTCGGGCTGCGCATCGAGCCATGGACG
>NZ_RZOI01000319.1:0-6540 GCF_004022645.1 Mesorhizobium sp. M4A.F.Ca.ET.020.02.1.1
GCCGTAGCCGGTCCAGGGTTTCTTCGCCAGCATGCCGCCGGCGAACTCCCACAGCGTCGTGCGCCCGGTATAGGTAAGGTCGGGAAAATAGACCGCCGCCAGGTGCTTCACCGGCGGAATGAAGACAATGCCCAGCGTGCCGACCGCCGTGGCGATGATTGCCAGCGCGAACAGGATCGGCGTGCCGAGCCGCATGCCGATCAGGCTCGGCAGCACCACGATCAGGATCGAGAACGGCACCAGCCCGACCGTCGTCTTGGAGCCGGTGTGCAGCATGAAGATCATGGCGACGGCGAAGATGCCCGCGCCCCAGAGCTTCTGCCCCCGCCGATAGAGATAGAGCCCGGCGAAGCTGAAGCAGGCCATGATCGGCCCGGCGATGTTCTTGTGGGTGAAGACGCCGCGCCAGAGCCCAGCATGTTCGGGTTCCTGCGAGTCGGCCGTGTGCATGGCCTCATGCGGAAAGACGATCAGGCCGACATAGGAGAGGCCGATGACGACAATGGCGGTGAAGATGATGACCTTGGAGAAGCTTTCCGCGTCGCGCGGCAGCGCCAGGATCGTTGCCATGGTCAGGATGCCGATCAGCGTGAACGAGGCGGCGCGCATCGCCGAGGGCGGATCGGTCGCCAGCACCACCGATAGCATGAAGAAGCCGAGCATGAGCATCCAGGACGGGCTGAAGAGCGAGCGCGCCACCCGCGGGTCGGCGAACGCCATAAGCGAGAAGATCGAGATCGCGCCGAGCGAGCTGAAACCCAGCTGATTGACGATGTCGCCACCTTGGCCGGTCAACTCGGCGCCGGCCGGCTGGAACGGCCGGAACGACACCATGATGACGGTGAACAGCAGCGCCGCTATCGCGGTGGCGACGCCCTCGCGGGTGAACGCCGCGCTGAGCGGCGCCCGCTCAGTTCTTCTCAGGCTGCCGGTATTGCTCATTGGCGTATCCGAATTCGGCCATCACGCGGCCGAGGGCGACATGGATGGGATAGAGGCCGATCGCGACCGATCCCGTCCGCGCCAGCCGGATCGCGCCGCGCAGCGGCGAAGCGGCAAGCAGCGCCAGACTCTTGGCGAACACTTTCAGGCCGGCAAGCGGCGTGCCGGCGCGCTTCTTCTTCTCGACCAGCGTCGAGATCACGCCGTTGCGCAGGCTGCGGGCACGGATCCAGTCGGCCTCGACGCGCCGGGCGGGCACCGTCTCATGCACCTTGGCTGCGGCGCACCAGCCGAGCACGAAGCCTTTCTGGGCCGCTCGGCTGAGGAAATCGGAATCGCCGCCGCCCATGAAGTTGAAGCGCAGGTCGAGGAAGGGTGGGCTCATGGCGGTCAGCACGTGTCGCCCGACCAGGAGGTTGCCGGACGAATAGAGCGCAGGCACGCGGCCCGTCTCGCGATAGGGCGGCGCGAAGACCGGGTGCTCCGCCCATCTGGTATGCGTCGGCTCCGCGAACACCGGCACCTGCGGTCCGCCGATTATGTCGGCGCCGAGCGTCTCGGCCGCCTTGCACATGCGCTCCAGCCAGTCGGGATCGGCGAGCTCGTCGTCGTCGATGACCAGCAGGTGGCGGAAATTGGGAAAATGCAGGATCGCGGTCTGCCAGCCGGCGTTGTAGGCGCTGCAATTGCCGCGCTCATGCGCGATGATGACCAGACCCGACATTTCGCCGCGCTCGAAGGACGGCAAGGCCGCCTTGGCGCCGTCGCGCGCCTCGGCTTCGTTCTCCATCACGATCACGGCGAAGCGTCTCGCGGTCCGCTGAGCCTTCAGCGACGCCAGCGTCGCCAGCAGCATCTGCGGGCGCTTGAAGGTCGGCAGCGTAACGACCACCTCGATCGCCTCGGCGGCAAGCCCAGGGGAGCGTCCCGCGATCGATACCGAACCGTCCGATGGCAAGGGGATCATGCGCTCCAGCCGCAGGGGTGATTTTGGCCCTCGATAGCACTGCGATGATAACGTTTCGTTAATCACCTTTCGCGGCGAAATCCGCGACACCGAGACTCTCGGCGCCCATTTGGTTCACTTAATCAAGGGTTCACCCCGCTTTGCTATCTGGGTTGCGCTGGATAGGTGAGATGCATCTGCTGTTCGCCACATCGATCGTGCCCGACGGCGCTCTCGCTTCGGGCTATGAGATTGCCAACGCCGCGATCATAGACGCGTTGCGGCGCGCGGGCGTGCGCGTCACCGTGGTTGGCTTCAATTGGCCGGGAAAGCCGGCGGCCGACCCTGACAACACCATCGTGCTCGGCGCCGTCGACGTGCGCACCGAAAGCGCAGCACCGCTGCAAAAGCTCGCCTGGGTGGCCAAGGCGATGCTCTCCGGCCTCACCTTCGCCTCGGTCAAGCTGCGTATCGTTTCCGATGCCGAGGTCCGTGCCGCGATCGGGCGCGCCGGCCCAGTTGACGGTTATGTGCTGAACTCAGTGCAGTTCGCCGGCGCCTTCGAGACGCTCTTCGGCGACCGGCCGTCCATCTTTGTCGCCCACAATGTCGAGCACCGCTCGGCCGAGGAGAATGCCGCCGCCGCGGCAAGCCTCCTTCAGCGCCTCCTGTTTCGCCGGGAGGCGAGGCTGCTCAAGGTCATGGAAGAGCGGCTCTGCCGCCAGGCGCGTTTCGTCTTCACCCTGGCCGAGGAGGATCGCGCGGCACTTGGCGTCGCCTCCACCGACCGCTCGGCGGTGTTGCCACTGGTCACCCGCAGCCAGGCGCCGGCCGGCCGGAGGCGCATCGACTTCGACGCGGCCCTGATAGGCACCTGGACCTGGCAGCCGAACCGCATCGGGCTCGACTGGTTCCTGCAAAAGGTCGTGCCGCATCTGAAACCGGGTTTCCGCATCAGGATCGCCGGCGGCATGCCGGCGGGCATCACCTCCGCCCATCCCGGTGTCGAATTCGTCGGCCGCGTGCCTGACGCGCAGGCCTTCGTGCGCGCGGCCGCCGTTATCCCGCTGATCAGCACCGCCGGCAGCGGTGTGCAGCTCAAGACCATCGAGACCTTCGAACTCGGCTTGCCGTCCGTCGCCACCAGCCGCTCGCTGCGCGGCATCGGCCATCGCCCGGACAATTGTGTCGTCACCGACGATCCGATCGCCTTTGCCGCCGCGCTCGAGGCCGCCGCCGCGAATGCCAGGGATGTCGACGGCAGCGCCTTCCATCGCCGTCAGGTCAAGGCGCTCGATGCCGCGATCAAACTTGGCCTCGATAAGCTCGGTTCGGTCAGGCAGGAGGCGTTCGCATGAACATGCACGCCACCCGCAAGGCGTTCGGGTCCGACACGTTGAAGACCATCCTCGGCATTCCCGTGCTCGCCATCCGCTGGGACGACGCGATCGCGCTACTGACGCGGCTGGTCGCTGAGCGGCGCTTCACCAAGGTCAGCTTCCTCAACGCCCACAATGCCAACATCGCCTGCACCGATCCGGTCTTTGCCGAGGCGCTGGACGATTTCCTCATCCTGCCCGACGGCATCGGCGTCGACATGGCGGCGCTGCTGCTCTACGGCACGCCGTTTCCGGACAACCTCAACGGCACCGACTTCGTGCCTGCCTTCCTGCAGGCCTCGTCGCGGCCGCTGACCGTCGGCCTGCTCGGCGCCACCCGCGTGAACGCCGAGGCGGCATCGGTCAAGCTCGCCGCGCTCGCCGTGCAGCACAGGTTCGTGGTCATCCACGACGGCTATTTCTGCGCCGCCGAGGAGCCGGTGATCGTCGACAGGATCGCAGCGCTGCGGCCGGATGTGCTGCTCGTCGCCATGGGCGTGCCGCGCCAGGAATTGTGGATCGCGCGCCACATCGACGCCCGTCACTGCACGCTGCCGATCGCGGTTGGCGCGCTGCTCGATTTCCTGAGCGGCACGGTGCCGCGCGCGCCGCTGTGGATGCGCCGTCTCAGGCTCGAATGGCTGTTCCGGCTGCTGATCGAGCCAGGCCGCCTCTGGCGCCGCTACGTCGTCGGCAACCCGCTGTTCCTGTGGCGCGTCGCCAGGCAGAAATTCTCGGCCGCCGGAGCGCGTCCTTGAACAGCCGCTTCGTCCCGGATGCAACGGCCGAAGTCCAGCGGCTGCCGCCGGCGCCGACGGCCGCGGTGGTGACCGCCAGCTATGCGCCGGATTTTGAACGCTGCCGTCTGCTGTGCGAGACGATGGACCGCCAGCTTTCCGGGTTCGCGCGCCACTACATACTGGTCGAGCATCGCGACGTGGCGCTGTTTCGCCAACTGGAGAACCACCGTCGCATCGTCGTCGACGAACGCGATCTCCTGCCGCGCTGGCTGCATGTCGTCGACGATCCGTTCTCCCTGTTTCGCCGCCGCGTCTGGCTCAGCCTGAGGACGCAGCCGCTGCGCGGCTGGCATGCGCAGCAGCTCCGCCGCATCGCCATTGCCGGCCATGCTGGCGAGGACGTGCTGATCTTCTGCGATTCCGACGTCGCCTTTCTCAGGCCGTTCGACGCCAGTGCCTTCTGGCGTGACGGTAAGGTGCGGCTGTTCCGGCGCGATGGCGTCCTGGCGAACGATGGTCATGACGAACATCGCATCTGGTCGCGTAATGCCGGCGCGGCGCTCGGCATCGATCCGACCAAGATCACGGTGCACGATTACATTTCGACGCTGATCGCCTGGCGGCGCGAGACCGTCACGGCGATGTGCAGCCGGATCGAGAATGTGCATGGCCGCGACTGGGTCGCGGTCCTCGGCTCGGCGCGAAAATTCTCCGAATGCATGATCTACGGCCGCTATGTCGACGACGTGTCGGAGGGGGCCGGCCATTTTCACGGTTCGGAAGAATTCTGCCGCGTCCACTGGACCGGCGAGCCCCTGTCGGACGATGACTTCCGCCGTTTCGTTGCCGGCATGGCGCCCGAACAGGTGGCGATCGGCTTGCAGTCCTTCATCGGCACCGACATCGGCCGCATCCGCCGCCTGATCGGGCTCGCTTAGCCTAAGCAGAATTAGATGGCCTTGGCCGGCCTGCGCATCGCCGAGTAAGTGAGAAACGCCGAGGCGAGATAGAGCAGCAGGAAGACGACGTTGAGCGACAGCACCAGGTTGGACGTGTCGGCGATCGTCGTCAGCACATAGATCAGGAGCACCGCCTTGAGCCCGGCAAGCAGGCCGAGATTGAGCGCCCGGACGGCTGTCTGGCCGCGCGCGAACAGCAACTCGGCCTGGTATTCGACCAGATTGCGCAGGCCGGGCACGCAGATGGCTAGCGCCACCAGGGGCGCCGCCTCCGCGACATTCCTGCCCAGCGCGTTGGGGAAGAAATGCAGCACGATGCCGAGCGCGGCGAGCGCCAGCGTCGAGACCAGGAACACACCGCCCTCGATGCCGCTCTTGACGGCCAGCCGCGACAAGAGCTCCGGTGCCCGCATCATCCGTTGCACCAGCATCATCGAGAAGGTGCGGATCGGGATCGCCGTCAGGTCGACGAGGCGCATGATGATGGCGTAGATGCCGGCGAGATGAGCGCCGCCGATCGACAGCACCAGCAGCTTGTCGAACTCCATCTGCAGGTAGAACAGGACCTCGGCGCCGGCGACATAGATCGAGTCGGCGAGCCGCCTGAGATAAAGCTCGGTGCGCAGTCGCAGCCGCTGGCGCGGATAGAAGAAGCCGAAGGCGATGGCGAGCGAAGCCGCGTTGGCGCCGATGTAGTACCAGGACCAGACGCCGACGCTGTGCTGCGCCGCCAGCATGAACAGCACCGCGCCGAGCGCCCTTAGCGCGGTCGCCAGGATCGCCAGCACGGCGGCCCGGCCGAACTTGCCGAGCCCGTTGTTGACGATCAGCGCCACCTCGACCGGCCGCCACAGCAGCGCCTCGGCGAAGACGACCGCGGCGAACACCGGCAGCGGCACGGTGCCGGCGAAGAAGATCAGGTAGACGACGTAGGATGCCGCCGCCAGAACCGGCAGCGAGACGATGCCGAGCAGCAGGAAGCCGGCGGTGAAGGTGCCGATCAGGTTGGGGCGGATCGTGGCGGTGCGGTAGAGCGCCGAGATGAAGCCGAAAGCGAGGACGCGAGACAGCATGACGCCCGCCGCCGAAGCGGTGGCGAACATGCCGAATTCGGCGATCGACAGCGTGTTGGCCAGCGCGATGAAATAGGCGAGCGAGAACACCAGCCGTCCGCCCGCGCCGCTGATTGCGGAAAAATAATCGAAAACCAGCTTCCGGCGCGCGGCCACGAAGGCGCCGATCCGGGTGAGGCTCCGCCTCTGCGGTATGTCGCTGGCATGGGTCATAGATCCGCCGGACCATAGGCCGGAAAGCTTAACGTGCCGTTCTGGAGAGGCTTCGACTGCGCCCGAAAACCATGCAATCAGGGCGCGAAAACTCGCCTTTCTGGCGCCGAAATTAACCTTTTGTTTCCTATGCCTGTTTAGCGTGGCTTAACGATTGGCCGACCGCCTCTCCCAAGCCGCCGAAGAGTAAAGCTCCAAGACAATGGTCGACAGGGACAACCGTGAGGACTGGAGGCGTGAGCGCTCGCTGCTGGCGCTCGGTCAGGCCATGCGTGGCGAGGATGACGC
>NZ_RZOI01000031.1:0-19889 GCF_004022645.1 Mesorhizobium sp. M4A.F.Ca.ET.020.02.1.1
AGGCCTTGGCGGCAGGCATTGATCTTTCGGTCTCGACGGCGCAGGACTACGCAGAAGGCTATGTGAATAACCTCCAAGCGCGCCTTGCAGGCGGCCCTGAGCAAAACCTAGGCCTTCCGAGCATGCCATCATTCCAGAGTGTGGCAAGCAATGTGCCCTTCGTCGGCATTGCCTTATCCTAGCCGTCGCCTTGCGCGGAAGCTTTGGCTCGCGCGCTGAGATAAGGGTCATTGTGGCACAAGCAGGGGTTCATCCGCATCAACGCAAGCGGTGTTCCTGACGCCATCTTGATCGGACTGTGAGGGAGATGTCCGAAGTCTGTGAAGGCTTCGGTATATGACGACTTCAGAGTTACGCTGAGCCCAGCCATCTCGAGCCGGTGCGCCGGGTCGAGGTTTTCACGGGCGCCGGCCGGCAGCGGGAATGGTCTCCGGAAGGCACGGCGCGGATGGTGGCGGAGCTGGCGCAGCCGAAGGAACGGCTGTCGCGCGCCCAGGGCGGCCTCCCGAACAGCCAGACGATGATCTCCTGCGGCCTATATCCTTGTGCCCACGCTCAAGGCAGTCGGCTGAAAACAGCGCTGATTTAAAACAGCATTATCCTGCACTGCACCCTCGATCCTTGCGCTCACCGATCGCTCGTCGACACGCACGCGGTCAAGTCGTTATCGGCGCTATGCCGATGGGCTTCGAGAGCAAGGTGGACGCTGAGCGGTGCGTCAGCCTCAGGGCGCGGCTGGCCAGCTTTGGGTCTCACGCTCTATGACGGCAACACCCGGCTGATCCACTTGGCCTGTTCGGGGGCTCCCGGCAGCGGCGCGGAAGCCACGGTCCGCCTTCCTCGGCTTCAGGCCAAAGACACCGCAGCATGCTCCAGAGCTATGTCTGCCGCCTTCGCCCCATCGTCGCTGGTCATGTGGAAAGGACAAGCAGGCTACGCACCCCATAATCCCGTCGGGCAGGATTCGACAGTCGACGGCGAGACATTCGCCAAACCTCACCCTTGATTCTCAGCAACGTTAAAAAAAATTCACATAATGTTCGTGAGCGTAGTCTCCTGTCAGGTGGTACATTAGCCCCAATATCTGGCGTCTTAGTCGTAGAAAGGACTGTGATCCATCTTCCATTAGCATCCATACCAGCGGATTTACAGCAAATGACGAGAAGAGATCTCATGCGGATTGATGGGGATAGAAGGGCTAGCGGCTTGCTGCATCCCGTCCGGGTTGATGCCAACCAATGTTGACACTGGTAAATCGCGTAAGGACGGCAGCGCATCTTGATCGCCTTCGAATCCTGGGCCTTTGCGCGCATGCGGATCTAACCGTCGGCGAGCTGGCCGATATTACCAGTCTGCCTCGCGAGCAGGTTCGACGCCACGTCCGGCGGCTGGTCAGAGCCAACTTTCTTTGCTGCAACGAACAACGTCCGCAGTCTTCGTACCATATGCAAGCAGGAGGCAAGGATGGCGGGCTGGCTCAATTGGTGGTCGATCTCCTGCCCCACGATGATGGTCATCATAAAAGAGACCTACAACGCCTGGAAGCAATACAAGACGCGCGGTTGAAGGGACCGCCTGCTTGATCGTGAAATAGATCAGTCCAAATGGAGCGCGACTACCATGGATAACTCCGCCGGCGGCGCCATCGCGCAGCCCGACACTTACGGGCGGCCTCACTTAGCCGCCGTCGACTCCCGCGTTCGCGAACTGCTTCTAAGACAGGAGCGCCAGGAGCGGACAACTCTCAAACTGATCGCCTCCGAGAACTTTGCCTCCTCGGCGGTGTTGGAAGCGACCGGGTCGATTTTCACCAACAAGTATGCCGAGGGATACCCCGGTGCGCGCTACTACGCCGGAAACGAGATCGTCGATGAGCTTGAGACCCTCGCGATCGAGCGCCTGAAAGCGCTATTTGGCAGTGAACACGCCAACGTCCAGCCTTATTCAGGCTCGCCAGCCAACCAGGCTGTCTATCGCGCGCTTTTGAGCCCCCGTGACAAAGTGATGGGCTTGCCTTTACCCGAAGGCGGCCATCTGACTCACGGTTGGTCCGTCAATTTTTCCGGCAGCGATTATCAGCGCGTCCCGTACAGGCTGCACGAAAAGACACAGCAAATTGACTATGACCACTTGCGCGAGACCGCCAAGCGGGAACGCCCGAAGCTAATTTGGGTCGGCGGAACTGCTTATCCGCGTATTTTTGACTACGCGGCAATGGCCGAAATTGCTTCGGAGGTGAACTCGTATCTGGTGGCTGACATCGCCCACATCAGCGGCCTGGTTGTCGCAGGAGTGCATCCGAACCCCGTGCCCCATTGCGATGTGGTCACCAGCACCTCTCACAAGTCGATCCGCGGTCCCCGGGGTGGCTTCATTTTATCAAGGAATGAAGACCGTTATCAGCCCCTCCATCATCCGAAGAGCAAACACAATCTGGCCAAACGTATAGACCGCGCCGTGTTCCCTCTTCTGCAAGGCGGACCGCATATGAATACTATCGCCGCGCTTGCCGTCGCTTTGCAGGAAGCAGCGAACTCGTCCTTTCGTGTCTACGGTCAGCAGATCGTCCACAACGCCAAGGCTCTGGCCCAGGCGCTTCTGGAGCGAGGTTATGAACTCGTCACCGGGGGCACTGACAATCACATGCTGATCCTTGATCTTCGGGACCGGCCGCTGTCAGGCAAAGCCTATGCGGAGCGCTTATCGCGTGCAGGCATCATTGCGAATTTCAATATGGTCCCGGGCGACCGGCGGCATCCGGCGCTGACAAGCGGCATCCGCTTAGGGACGCCAGCGGTGACGTCCATGGGCATGCGCGAAACGGAGATGGTGCAGATCGCCGCTTTCATCGACTCGGTCTGCCGCCAGCCCGATGACCAGGAAGTTCATGCGAGCGTACGAAGAGACGTTGCCGACTTCTGCACTGCGTTCGATGTTCCCGGCATCCCCGACAGATAAGCCACCCCAATCCAGAAACTCCTCACTAACTCCAGCACTTGAAGCGAGGGCATTTTTATGACCAGGCAGTTCGTGTTCTCTTCCGAATCCGTCGGCGCGGGACACCCCGATAAGATGGCAGACAACATCTCCGATGCCATTCTCGATGCGGTCCTGCGCACCGATCCGAAGGCGCGCGTCGCCTGTGAAGTGTTGGTGAAGACGGGGATGGTCGTTGTGGCTGGCGAGATCACCAGCCATGCCCACATCGATTACAGCCAAGTCGCCCGCGATACGATACTCGATATTGGCTACGACGATGATGCGATTGGCTTTGATGGTCGACGTTGCGCCGTCGTTCTGGCCCTCACCGAGCAGTCGCCCGACATAAGCCAGGGCGTTGATGAAGGACGAGGGCAGGATCTCGGGCAGGGGGCAGGGGATCAGGGCATCATGTTTGGATTCGCATGCAACGAGACGGATACATTGATGCCCCTGCCGATCCAACTCGCTCACCATTTGACGAAAAGACAGGCCGAGGTCCGGAAAGCGGGACAGCTTGGCTGGCTGCGTCCGGACGTGAAATCTCAAGTGTCCGTACGCTACGAAGGGCTCCGCCCGGTGGCGCTGGATACCATAGTCCTGTCGACGCAGCATGACGAAGCGGTCTCACAAGCCACGGTCCGCGAAGGCGTCATTGAGGAGATCATAAAACCGGTCCTGCCGGCCCACCTGGATACTTCGGGGATCAGATTTCTGGTCAACCCAACAGGGCGGTTCGTGGTCGGTGGGCCTGCCGGCGACTGCGGCCTCACAGGACGGAAGATCATCGTCGATTCCTACGGTGGGACCGGGCGTCACGGCGGCGGTGCCTTTTCGGGCAAGGACCCATCCAAGGTTGACCGCTCGGCGGCCTATGCCGCCCGGTATGTCGCGAAGAACATCGTTGCCAGCGGCCTTGCGGAGGTCTGCGAGGTTCAGCTTGCCTACGCGATCGGCGTGGCCAGTCCGGTTTCTGTCATGGTCAATACTTTCGGAACCGCAAGGATCGAGGAAAAAAGGATCGAGCGCCTTGTTCTCGAGGTTTTCAATCTCCGACCGAAAGGCATCATCAAGATGCTTGATCTCTTACGCCCGATATACCGCAAGACGGCGACATACGGACACTTCGGGCGTGAAGAGCCTGAGTTCACCTGGGAGAAGACGGACAAAGCTGACGATTTGCTGCGTGAAGCAGGACCGGCAGCTGCGTGAGGGCGGCTGGATCAAGCGCATGCGGCAACCCATTTCAACTCGCGAGACCACGCCCGGCCGGCATGGCAAGAAGCCGGCTCGGGTTTTTGGCGGAGATTTTGATGCGGATTATGACGTGCTCTGCATCGGTAATGCCATTGTCGACATCATCGCCCAGTGCGACGAGGCATTCCTCGAGACCAACGGCATCATCAAGGGAGCGATGAACCTCATCGACACAAGGCGCGCCGAGCTGCTCTACAGCCGCATGGGTCCGGCGATCGAGGCCTCCGGCGGCAGCGCCGGCAACACGGCGGCCGGCGTCGCCAGCTTTGGCGGCCGCGCCGCCTTCTTCGGCAAGGTCTCCAACGATGCGCTGGGCGAAATCTACGCCCACGACATCCATGCGCAAGGCGTCGCCTTCGACACCACGCCGCTCAAGGGTGAACCGCCGACGGCGCGCTCGATGATCTTCGTCACGCCCGACGGCGAGCGCTCGATGAACACCTATCTCGGCGCCTGCGTCGAGCTCGGGCCTGAGGATGTCGAGGCGGACAAGGCCTCTGGCGCCAAGGTCACCTATTTCGAAGGCTATCTGTGGGATCCGCCGCGCGCCAAGGAAGCAATCCGCCAGACGGCGATGCTGGCGCACGCGGCAGGCCGCGAAGTGTCGATGACCCTGTCGGATTCGTTCTGCGTCGACCGCTACCGCGACGAGTTCCTCGAGCTGATGCGTTCGGGTACCGTCGACATCGTCTTTGCCAACAGCCACGAGATCAAATCGCTTTACCAGACGGCGTCGTTCGACGAAGCGCTGGCGCAGATTCGCAAGGATTGCCGCATCGCCGCCGTGACCCGATCGGAAAAAGGCTCGGTGATCGTGCGCGGCGACGAGACCGTGGTGATCAAGGCGACCGCCATCAAGGAGCTGATCGACACGACGGGCGCCGGCGATCTCTATGCCGCCGGCTTCCTGCATGGCTACACGCAAGGCCGTGACTTGCAGACCTGCGGCGACCTTGGCTCACTGGCAGCCGGATTGGTGATCCAGCAGATCGGCCCCAGGCCCCGTCAGAATTTGCGCCGCGAGGCCGAGCAGGCGGGGCTGACCATTCCGGACGTTCAAACGAGTTAGTGGCCTACCTTCCCGTTGTGCAGGCTATCTCGCCAGAAGCGCAATCACGGAATAGGGAAATCCTGATGTCGAACATGATGAAGGCGCTTGTGAAGGCCAAGGCCGAACCGGGCATCTGGATGGAAGAGGTGCCGGTGCCGGAAATCGGCCCCAACGACGTGCTGATCAAGATCAAGAAGACGGCGATCTGCGGCACCGACGTGCACATCTACAATTGGGACCAGTGGGCGCAGAAGACGGTGCCGGTGCCGATGGTGACGGGCCATGAATTCGTCGGCACCGTTGCCGATTTCGGCGCAGCGGTCACCGAATACAAGGTCGGCCAGCGTGTATCGGGCGAAGGCCACATCGTCTGCGGCCATTGCCGCAACTGTCGCGCCGGGCGAGGGCATCTGTGCCGCAACACACTCGGCGTCGGCGTCAACCGTCCGGGCGCGTTCGGCGAGTATCTGGCGATCCCGCAGCACAATGTCGTGCCGATCCCCGACGATGTGCCCGATGAGATTGCCGCGATCTTCGATCCCTTGGGCAATGCCGTCCACACCGCATTGTCCTTCGATCTGGTCGGCGAGGACGTGCTGGTGACTGGCGCCGGGCCGATCGGCATCATGGGCGCGCTCGTCGCCCAATGCGTCGGTGCGCGCAAAGTGGTCATCACTGACATCAACCCGGTGCGGCTGGCACTGGCGAAAAAGCTCGGCGTCCAGCATGTCGTCGACGCCTCGAAGGAAAAGCTGCGCGACGTCATGCCGGCGCTCGGCATGACCGAGGGGTTTGACGTCGGCCTCGAAATGTCGGGCGCAGCCCCCGCCTTCCGCGACATGATCGATACCATGAACAATGGCGGCAAGATCGCCATTCTGGGCATTGCGCGGACCGGCTTCGAGATCGACTGGAACAAGGTCATCTTCAAGATGCTGCATCTCAAGGGCATCTACGGCCGCGAGATGTTCGAGACCTGGTACAAGATGATCGCGCTGGTGCAGGGTCCTCTCGACGTGTCGGGCCTGATCACACACCGCATCGGGGTCGATGACTACCTCGACGGTTTCGAGGCGATGAAGAGCGGCAATTCGGGGAAGGTGGTGATGGATTGGTAGGGATTGCCTTGGCCGCTCTTCAGGAAAAGCTGACGGGACAGCACCCCTCTGGTCCGCCGGACATCTTCCAACGAGGGGAACATGGCTGGGTGGAGAGCTATGGCTCCGCTAGGTGCGCCCCCTAATCATGATACGGCGACGTATCGCGGCCCATCCGATAACGGTCGATGGTGGCAATTCGCCTCAGCCGATGACGGAAATCCGGTGAACGGATGCTCACAGGCCCCCACGCGATCGTCTATTTCCTAAGATCTGCGATTGAGGTCGAGGTGTTGCCGCCGTTTCAGCGGGTAAGATGCGTTAGACGACTTCCGGTACCTTTCCGGTCAGCGAATTAACGAAGGCAACGAGCCGCATTGGACAGGTCGTGCCATTCCGGTTCGGGGGAAGTATGGCGCGGCTCAGCATGGCGACACGGTCGGAACTGAAGCGGCGATCGTGGAGCGTTATCGCGGCGTTGACAAGCGGCGCATTCTGAATGAGTTCGGGGCGGTAATCGGCTATTATCGCAAGCGCGCGCGATCCGTCTTATGAACCGTCGTGAGCAGAGGCCGTCTGCGAGCAAGAGCCGCAGCCGCTGTTACGGCAGCGATGTCCGCGAGGCGCTCATCGTGTTGTGGGAGGCTTCGGAGCGGCTGAGGTCCGCATCGTCGCTCGCGGCGGCCAGCGCCGCCGGGCAGGAATGAGTTCGGCAGTTCGCCGCTCGGTGCAAGCCCGCACCTCGGCGATTGGAAAGATCCGCCGCCCGGCTTTGTTGAGCGCATTCGGGCACGTCTTGGTCGGGGAGCTTCGTGCAGACGATGGTGCTGACCGAAATTGCCACCGGCTGGACCGAATGCATTCCGGTCCGCACGCGCAACAGCGGCAATGTGATCATGGCGATCAAGCAGGCCCGCTCGCGGTTTCCCTGACCCTGTGCTGCTGTTTGCCGGCATCCGCCCGCACAGGAAGAGCTTGGAAAGCGGTCGATCGTCGTGGCCTGAATGCGGAAATCGAGGAGCCGTTGGTCGTCGATCTCCAGCCTGAACGCGGTCGTTTCCTGGTGCCGCAAATCGGCTGTTGCATACACATCCCTGTCAGACGTCAGTTTTCCTCGCCCATTTTGGTGTCGAGATGCGAAGTGCTCTTTTGGACCAGCAAGGCTTTTTGGAAATCTGAGAGCGGCTTTCCGCGGGGCGCTCCATTTTTGAGCATCAAGCTACCACAGCCAATGACGCGCAGGTTCCACCAGACTCGCCAGCCTTGAAGGACAGCGAAATAGCAGAGCACGACAGACACAACAATCCATCAGGAAGCCGCAGTCGTTGAAGATGCGGCGCTGCATCCATACCGTGGATGCATTCGATCCAAATAATCGATTTGTTCAATCAGTTTCTCGAAAGCTAACCCTACCCTCTGTGGGAATCGGGCTCTGGGCCGCGACGCTGCCTTGCGAGCGCAGGGGCTGCACGTAGGAGAGATGATGCAACGAGAAATCGCACGCGGGTTGCTGGCGTCGTGGGTTCGCCGACCGGCGTATTTGAGCCCGTCAGTTGGTCCTCACCCGCGCCTATTGCCACCGAGCGACTTGCATGTCCCTCCAACTCGGACCTGTTCCGAGAGATGCGACGAGTTGTGCGCCGTGTGCTCCGATCAGATGGCCGCCGGTGACGCGTCTCTCTTCGATAGGAGATGAAATGCGAACGCTGCTCGTGGATCATCATGCGGATCTTGCGCGCGCCATGCGACTTGCGCTCGGGGATGGCGGCTTCGTCGTTGATGTCGTTGGTACTCTGGAACTGGCCTCGAGTGCATTTTCTTGCGCCAGCTATGAAATTCTCCTGCTGGAATTGGCTCTGCCAGATGGCGATGGCTTGGGTTGGCTGAGGCAGTTGAGGACCCACGGGCATTCAGTTCCTGCCGTCATTATGAGCAGCCTTAACGATCTCGATAAGCGAATTGCGATCTTCAACGGTGGTGCGGACGACTTTCTGCTCAAACCCGTCTCTACCGATGAGCTTATCGCCAGAATGAGAGCCATTCTGCGCCGGGCGTCACAGATGACCGACCTGAGGCTCGTATTTGGCAATCTCAACTTCGATCCGGTCGCCCGGCAGGTTTTCGTTGCTGGGCACCCAATGATGATCGCACGTCGCGAACTCTGTATTCTAGAGCATCTGCTTAACCGGGCAGGCCGCATCGTGCCCCGTGCGCAGTTGGAAGATCACCTCTATTCGTTCAACGACGACGTGTCTGCCAACGCGCTTGAAGTCGGAATCTATCGTTTACGTGGACATCTGACCAGATCAGGTGCAACGCCACGGATCAAGACCATCCGTGGCATTGGCTACATTCTAGAATTGACTGACGCGTCATCCGCATAGTTTGTCGAATCGAAAGAAGATCTATTTTGCTGATCCTTCAACATCCTTGCCCTGCGCTCAATTGGCGGGCGATCGCCATCAAGGTTCCGAGACCTGCAGTGCCCCGTTACCTGGGCCATCTCCTCTGCGCGCTTATTGTGACTTTCCCACTTGGTGTCGCGGCGCAAAACAAGCAGGACAAAGGCGCGCCGCGTGCGGCTTCGAATAGCATCAATGCCACGCTGACCCTTTCCTCTTCGCTCGGGGAGACCGTTCATCTGCCCGCGCCAGCCACGACCATCTTTGTTGCTGACCCGACGATCGCGGATTTTCAGGCACCATCGAGCAAAACAATCTTCGTCTTTGGCAAGAAATCGGGGCGGACCAGCCTATTCGCCTTGGACGGCAACGGCGAGCCTCTCGCCGAATTGCGTATCGTTGTCACGCAACCGATCGGGGATTTACGCGCCATGTTGCGGGAGCAGGTCGGCGACTATCCCATCCGCGTCAACTATACGCCGCGCGGCGCAATCCTTAGCGGGACGGCGCCCGACGCAGAGGTCGCCGACACCGCAAAAAGAGTCACTGAGCAATATCTGGGCGACGGAGCGCAAGTCGTCAACAACATCAAGGTCGCTGGATCCCTGCAAGTTAACCTCAGCGTGCGCGTAGCCGAAGTCTCACGCAGCGCCATGAAGTCACTTGGCGTCAACCTGTCCGCCTTCGGTCAAATCGGCAATTTCAAAGTGGGCGTTCTAAGCGGAAGCGGTGCAAGCGCTGGATCTGGTTCAACCCAGGGTGGCGGTACAGCAGAAATCGGATTCGACAACGGTGTCGTCAACGTCAGCGCGGTTCTCGACGCGCTCGCCAAGGAGCATATAGCTTCCGTCCTGGCTGAGCCGAACCTCACCGCTATGTCGGGTGAAAAAGCCAGCTTTCTAGCTGGCGGCGAATTTCCCATTCCTGTCCTGCAGGAAAACAGGCAGGTATCGGTTGAATTCCGTCACTTCGGCGTCAGTCTGGAATTTGTGCCGACAGTTCTCAGCAACAATCAAATCAACATTCACGTAACGCCCGAAGTCAGTGAACTGTCGACGCAAGGTGCCGTGCAAATCAACGGAATTTCCGTGCCGGCAGTTTCCACGCGCCGAGCCGATACGGTCGTCGAACTCGCCAGCGGCCAGAGCTTCGCAATCGGCGGTCTAATCAGGCGGAACGTCAACAATGATGTCAGGGCCTTTCCCTGGCTCGGAGAAATGCCGATCCTGGGACCGCTTTTTCGCTCGTCCTCGTTTCAAAAAGAGGAGTCAGAACTGGTCATTCTAGTTACGCCTTACATTGTAAGACCAGGCTCCAACCCAAACCAGATGAGCGCACCTACGGAGCGGGCGGCACCGGCTTTGAACGGAGGGGGCGCTCCGACGAATTCCGTGGCAAGTCCCCCGCGAGACCGCGCTGCTATCCGTGCGGGCGCGCCAAGCGCCCAGGGCGGTCTCGGCTTCATCATCGAATAGTGTCGTCCAATGATGTTGCGTTTTATAGTCCTCTTTGTCGCTCTGGCACCAAGCGTAAGTGGCTGCACAAGCACTACGCCAGTTGATGTCGAACCATCGGCATCAATGCTTGTCCGAGAGGAGACCACCCTCCTGACGTTGCAAAGCCTGCGCGCTTCCGAACGGCAGCGTTTGCGTGATTTCCTAAACAAGGCCAGTCGCGGCCGATTCGATGCCCTCCACCTCCTCATCAGCGGTTCGCCCCAGCTCAGCGCAGGGGTAGCCCATCAGGCCAGGCAGTTGGCAATCGAAGCAGACAACATTCAATTGCTCGATCAACACGACGCCGGCTCAGTGCGAATTGAGGCGATTGTCTATCACGCCCGTCCGCCGGTCTGTCCCTCATATGGTGCCTTACCCAATGAAGAATCCTTCAAACAGCCGCTTGGTTGTTCGACAGGATTTAACCTGGCCGTGATGGTCAACGATCCGCGCGATCTGCTCGACAATCAGGCCGTCAAGTCCGGCGATGGCGATCGTGCTTCTGTACCAGTTGCCACTTACAGAACGTTCGGGACGGATAAAGGTGGCTGATACCGGCCCTTATCTTGGCAGCACTCCTACCGGAGATTGAAAGCTTCCAATCTCGTCCTGATCTAAAATCAAAGGAACCGCTGGATGCAATATAGGCGCGATATCGCGGGCCTTAGGGCTGTTGCTGTACTTCCGGTCGTACTCTTTCATTTCGGAATTTCGGCGATCCCGGGTGGCTTTAGCGGGGTTGATATCTTCTTCGTCATCTCCGGCTACCTTATCAGCGGAAGCCTCTTGGATGACCTTGAACGCGGCCAATTTTCGATCGTCAACTTCTACTGGCGCCGTGCCCGGCGCATTCTGCCGGCTCTCGTCTTTGTGATGCTTCTCACCTGCATTGCCGCATTGTTCATTCTTCTGCCATCGGATCTGCGCGAATTCGGTCTTAGCATCATAGCTGCCTCGACCTTCTGGTCGAACGTTTTTTTCTGGAAAACGTCAAGTTACTTCTCGATCGATGCCGCGCTTCGACCACTGTTGCACACCTGGTCGCTTTCCGTAGAGGAGCAGTACTACATCTTCGCCCCAATCCTGATGTTCCTAATCTATCGCTACATCGGGAAGCGCTGGCTGACGACACTTCTTCCGATAATTCTCTGCAGCTTCGTAATGGCGGTGATGGCGACATCGCTGGCGCCCACCGCCGGGTTCTATCTGCTGCCGACCCGAATCTGGGAACTCATGTTGGGCGCCCTGCTCATGCTCAACCGCCCCCCGCCGTTGGGCAACAGATTCCTGATGGAGTCGGTGGGGTTGGCCGGATTTGGCCTTCTCGCCATCGGGTTCTTCGCGCTTTCGGAGAGCGACCCGTTCCCAGGCTACAACGCCTTGTATCCATGCATCGGAACGGCCCTTCTGATCTATGTTGGCCAAAATTCCCCCTCGACGGTCGCCAGCCGCATGCTCGAAGTCCGGCCGCTGGTCTGGATTGGGCTCATCTCGTATTCTTTGTATCTTGTTCACTGGCCGCTCAATGCGTTCGCGCATTATCTTTCGTTCCAAAAACTCGATCCTTTGATGACCGGTGCGATGTTGGTAGCAAGCCTCGCATTGGCTGCATTCTCCTGGAAGTTTGTAGAGCAGCCGTTTCGACAGAAGAGGGCCTTCACCGCCCCGGGGCCTATCTTTGCCTTTTCAGCGCTCGCGATCGTTGTTCTTTGTGCCGGCGGAGCGGCGGGGGCGCTCGGCAACGGCTTTCCGCAACGGTTTCCGGACTATGTCCAGCGGCGCATTTCCGTCGGGGACTGGAGGAATGGCATCTGTTTCAACGAGGGCACCAGCCGGATCGAAAGCTGGAATATGGAGGATTGCACGCGCACTCGCGGTTTTCCAACAACGGTTTTTTTGTGGGGCGACTCCTTCGCCGCGCACTATGTTTCCGGCCTGGGTGCTAACATAAATCGGTTGCAGGCGAACATCGTGGAATATACGTACGCCGGCTGCCCGCCGATACTCTCTTACTACTCTTACGCTCGTCTTGATTGTGTCCGGTTCAATCGCAAGGCCTTGGACATCATCTTGGAAGCGGACATCAAGACGGTTATCCTCAGCGGTAAATGGAGTGACTATGAGGTCAGAGGCTTCGACGGTCTTCAGCAAACAATCGATACGCTTCGTGCCCTGGGCGTGCGCGTGTTTGTCATCGGCCAGTCTCCGCAGTTCCCAACTGACGTCCGGAAAATTGCGTTCTTCGCCAAGCGCCAAAATCTGGACGATACGTCCTGGCCGATGGCGATGGACCCCGGCATCAACGAACGTGTGCGCTCATTTACCAAAGGCGCCACATTCATCGATCCGCTGAAATTCCTGTGCAGCGCAGGACGCTGCCCCTATTCCGACAGAGGAGAGTTTATGTATTTCGACTATGGTCATTTCTCTTCAGCCGGCGCCACACTGGCAATCTCGAAATACTGGCCGGCTTTTGGCAAAGACAATGCTCTTCCTAAGACGAAGTAGCGGGTCAGACGGCTGACAAGCACCAGTGCGGGTCCCTGTGATTGCTCCTGCTTCGGCAGCAGCCGCGACGATGGAGCTGTTCAGGTTTAAGGCCACCCGATAGCGACCTAGGATGGGTGCTGCCACGCGGATCGGACTAAGCGTGCATTATCACGTAAATGTTGAGAGAATGAATGGCGCCGCGAAGGGCAATTCCAGCCATCCACAGCGACAGGCGTGTCGCGGTCCCGACATAGCAGTGGCACTTACCTGACACGGCCTCACACTGCCCTCTAAACGGCCCCGAATTTGAACTGACCACCCCTGGCCGGTTCATTGGGCAGGTCAAGGGCTAGGCTGTATTACACAGGGCTCACCCCTTTCAGTCTCAAGTTGGTACGATGGGCCGTGGACGGTCGATGCAGACTTCAAGGATGGCGAAAGAAGCTCTCTATGCGTGCGTTGTCGAGGCAAGTGCCTTTGCCAGAGATGCTCGCGGCTGGAGAGATTTCAAAATGAGCGTTGGAAGCGGAGAATGCCGCCGACGCTGTTCGGCTTGCTCGTGCCCTTGACGGTGGTAGGGTCGGCAGGGCCGACGCCAAAGTTGCCGTAGCGGTCGTAATCGACCTCGGCTGTGACCGTGAAGCCAGGAACGACCATATAGACGACGTTTGCAGCCAAACCAGAATTCTTGAGCTGATCACTCGAGACCTGAAAGTTGAACGAAGTTTTCTCGTCAAACTCGTAGGTGGCGCCCGCCCAGAAAGCCCACTGGCCGTTCCAGATTTTGTACGAGCCGCGCACATGATTGGCGATTGCGCCGTTTGAGTCCTCGTTGAGACTGCCATTGGAACCGTAGCCGAACAGTCCAAACAGCGACAGCTGGTTTGTGACAGCGACGTCGACACGGATCTTGCCGGCCAAAGCTTCGTAGTTGCTGTCATAAGCCGCGACGCCGGTGATCGAGCCCCAGCCTTGCGTGTATTTCAAGCCGGCGACAACGTGCGGAATATAGCTGTCGATAGTACCGGCTGAGCCCGATCCTTGTTCGAGCGAAATCACGGTCGAAATGCCGTTGCCGGCGTCGAAGTAGTACTGAGCCACGTTGGTGTCGAAGCCGGCCGACCGAACGAGCATACTATCGAGAACGTTGCCAGCGTAGCTTACAAACGTATCGAAGGCCGACCCGTCCTTGCCAACTCGCAGGCCCCCCAGCTCGACCCAGGCAGAAGCCAGTGCGAGGCCGCTGTTGAAACCATAGTTCTGAGGACTGTCACGCGAGTTAGCGCTATTGCCAAAATTCACGTGGGTTTCGGTATAGGTCGTCAACGCGCCGAGCTCGGTCTGCTGGCCGCTCCAAGTTTTGAACGTGAAGCGTGTGTTGTTTCGCCAAGTGCCTTGGTCCTCGCCAGTTCTCACATCCGAGGTTCTTGCGCTGTCATACGATCGGACATCACCCAGGCCGATATCATAACGGACATAGCCGCCGATGCGCAGGCAGGTCTCGGTGTTGGGAATATAGAAATACCCCGAGCCGAGGACGTCGCAGATCTTGATGTACTCGGCCGGTTCCCGCTCGGCGCCAGCTGCTCGAACGACGGAGGCGGCGATCAGAGCAGTTAAGCCGAGAAGACGAATCTTGATGTACATGTCTAGATCTCCATGAAGGAATAAAAAGGATAGAGGCGTAAGAGCAAGCTTTACTCTAAATTTTGTGCGTGTTGTCTCCAATTTGTGGACGTAAAAGCGCTTGACATGGGAGGTTATCCAGCGTAAAAGCCACATGTACTTAGAATAGTGTTTTCTGCTAGGAGATTCATTATCGTTTATATGTGAAACACTCCGGTCAGACCGCTGCAGCCTCGGAATAGAGCAGCAAGCGACATGCCAACCTGAAGCGTAGATGCGGCCGACACCAAAATTGGGCCGACGCGCCTTCGTCTCGCTGGAATCACTTTTTTTGAGGGTCACTGCGAAAAGCAATGTGCGACACGGTTCGCCATGTTCGATATGTGACAGTCTCGTTTAACAGCGACGGCTTCCCGTCTGACCGCAACGGAGGCCGCTTCATGCGCTACCGAGAAGGATTACTGCGCGCGTGCGGTCCGCAAGGGCTGCGCCAGGAACAGAGGGCGTCCACGTCCGATGTGTCGCATGGTGGCCGAAGCACCTTTTCGCCGCTGTAAGTTCGCCGTGCAGGTACATTGCGCGGCCGATAGCGAGAAGGGATCGCACCCTGAAACGGTTGCCTAGGGCTCGCCTCGAGTAATTGGCGATGAACAGCATTCTCGAGAACTTAGTCTCGACGGAAAGAGCAACGAAAGGAAGCCGCTTGGACGAGCACGATCCGAAGGAAGAACTGATCGAGACCATTTTCCGCAACGGCACAATCACTGCCGTGGGTATCCTGCTTGCCTTTTCGCTCGGCTTCCTCACTCATTGGGCGGCGAACCCCTTGCCATGGCAACTCTACGATCTGTTCGCCGTAGTGCCGATCCTGCTCGGCATCGCACTGCAGATGAGAGCGCTGTCCATGCTGCTCGACATGAGTTCCTTGCGCCGCCCCATCTACGAACGCGCCAATCGCATTTTCATGGTCGGCCTCATCCAGACCGCGTGTGGCGTCGGGATGGCGATCTTGGTCGATCTTTTCGGGATATCGGTAGGGGGCACGCTGCCCGGCGCTTGACGACAAGCCACACCGCCGCTCATCGCTCGAAGCGACGTCAAGCTGGGGAGCCTTGTGCACCCCCTAGCGGCGCCTTCCTTTCATCAAATGAGCGGACGTCAGCTTTAGAGCGTCTCGGTGGCTAAAGCCGGTATGGTTTTTCGGCCGGCAGGGAAGGCCGCTGGCTGGACCTGGATGGCGTCTGACCGAGGCTTGACAGGTGCGTTGCGACGTTTGGCGTCGGACATGAATTTCGCATTGCAAAGTTCTTCCGCAGACGCCTCAAGCACACTGCATCGGCGTCACGTACTCAAACGTTGAATGCGGCACCGCACCATCACCTCAGGCGGACCATGGCACGCGCGCTCGGTTGATACCGTCCTGTCCAAGCGAGACTGCGACATCGCCGCCTCCGCCTTGAAAACGCGGAGAAAGCGGGACGCACTGACTTAGGTCAGAGACAGGACGAGCGCGCAACGAAACAATGATGGATCAGCGACGTGGGACGACAGCTCCTTGCACACCTCAATCCTGACAAAGTACCGGGACCCCCGGCCGCCTTGGTATACCATCTATCCGACTGTGCCAGACTTCTCTGCGGCGGTTGGTGCTGACGATTATGAGGAATGGCTGGGGGGCCTCCCGGCCGACGAATCGGTGTCGCTCTATTTCCACATTCCGTTTTGCCGATCCATGTGCTGGTATTGCGGCTTCCCTACCGCCGTCACCCGTCGCAACGGCCCGATCCTTAATTATTTGGCGTGCTGCGTCAGGAGATCAGTTTGGTGTCGGAGCAAGTTCGGCAAGGGCTGCCGGTGAGCGATGTGCATTTCGGCGGCGGAACGCCTCACCTTATCGGGCCAGCCGAGCACTTGGCGCTGATGGAATTTCTACGCCGCCACTTCGCTTTCAGCAAAACTGCTGCGATCGCCGTGGAGATCGATCCCCGAACGTTCACACCGGAAATGGCCGAACCCTTGGCAGCTACCGGTGTCAACCGCGCGAGCATCGGCGTGCAGAGCTTTGATCCCGATGTGCAAAAGGCGATCAATCGGATCCAGAGTAAGGTGCAGACGGCCGCTGCCGTCGAAAATCTCCGCCGGCATGGCGTTGGCCATATCAACTTCGATCTCATCTTCGGTCTCCCGAAACAGACTGTGCAGTCCTGCATCCAGACCGCGATGGCTGCGGTCGCCATGCGCCCCAACCGGTTTGCGGTGTTCGGCTACGCGCATATTCCTTCCGTGATAAAGAATCAGCGCCTAATCGAGCAGGCAGGTCTACCGGACGGCGATGTTCGCGCCGAACAGGCTGCAGCTGTCGCCGAGACACTGGTTGGCGCCGGCTACCGGGAGATCGGGCTCGATCATTTCGCTCTGCCGGACGACGAACTCGCGCTAGCGCAGAAGACCGGGCGCCTGCGGCGTAATTCGCTGGGATACTCGGCCGATACTTGCAAAACCGTGATCGGCTTCGGCGCGTCGGCTATTGGCCGAGTCGGCGAGGGGTACGTTCAGAACGAAGTAACACGGGATTCTTACGCCCGGCACATCGCAAGTGGACGTCTGGCGACATCAAAGGGCCACCGGCTGACCGACGATGACCGGGTGCGCGCAGCAATCATCGAGCGACTGATGTGCGATTTGGAGGCCGACGTGCCGACCATCTGTGCCGCCCACGAAATCGAACCAGCTCGTTTTCTCGATTCAGTTGAGCGTTTGGTGACGCTGGCTGAGGAGGGGATCGTGGACGTCGAAAACGGCTTCATCCGCGTGCGGCCGGAGCACCGCTTTGTTGTTCGCGCCGTTGCTGCTGCATTCGATGCTTTTCTCGCGAATCGATGAGTTGAGGCCACGACTCCGAAGGCATCAGACCTTGTTTGGCGCTCGTCGGCATGGGCTCTCGCAGAAGACTCCGCAAGCGCATGCAGGGGACTCCACTTGACGCCGCGTTCATCATCATCTCGCCTGGGTGCGCTCGATCGCACAACTCGGAGCACGCTGCTCTCGGCGTGAGGCTGTGCTCTGCAAAGCACCGGTGATCCACCCTGTCCCTGGATAGCAGCTTGATGGCGTCATCTTGGAGGACGAGAAAAGATTGTCGAGGTACGGGTACGAATTGCCTCGGTCGTTCGTTCAATCGAAAGCACTGTCTGCGGAGGCACCTCTCCTTCATGCAGTGACAGGAGATGCTGGCCGACTTCCTTATCTGCTGCGGTGAGTCGATGATTTAGGCGGAGAAAGTCCATCCAGGTGGGGGTGCGGAATGTCTCCGTCCAAAGTGACGGTGTTTGCAGATTTCGCTGGAGCGTCCAGTTTCGTGCACCGGCACGGCTCTGGACGTGTCGCCGCGTGCGCATGTAGCCCAGAAAGGCCTCGATATTTTCCTCCGATATCAAATACTCGACCTTGGCCACGATAGGGCCACTTCTGGGTTTCAGATCGAGAGCCACGTCCGGCGGATGAAAAACTGAACTTTCTTGATCCGTTTCTTCCCAGGGACGGACCGGCAACACGATCCCCGCTGCTGCAACCAGCAACAGAGCGCCCGCGGCGCCCTCCAATGCTGAGGTCAAGGAATAGTTTTGCGCGACAGAACCCCAGATCCAGCTGCCAGCAGCCATACCGCCTGCGCTCAAGGCGTAGTAAATGGAGAGCGTGCGGCCTACAACCCACCTTGGGCTTGCCAACTGCACCGACACGTCAATGCCCGTCCAGGTGATAAGCCAACCCGCTCCGCCGAGCGCCAGCGAAATGGCCGCCACAGGAACCGACGATGTCAGGGCAAGGGAGAGGCAACAGACTGCACAAGCCACAGAGGCGAAGGCCACCAGCCTGTTTTGAGACGTGACCTTCCTCAAGAAGCCGTTGCCCATGCCCGCGATGAAAGCACCCATGCCGAAGCCGGCCAATAAGATACCGTAGACAATTGGCCCACTCTTCAACTGATCCCGGACGACGAGAGGGAGCAACGCCAGAATGGAGATGCTTGCCAATCCGAAAAGAGCTGCTCGGGCGGTCGCTGCCCTGATCTCCAAAGACATCGCCGTAAAGCGCACTCCGTCATGAATTGCCGTCGTCATTCTCTCATGAGGGAGAGGCGAAGAGCGGACCTCCCATTTGGTGCGCCATATCGCGCTTATAGGCGCCAGATCACTCACCGCAGCCAAGGCGAAAGCGGCCAGCGGCCCAAAGACGGCCAGGATCACGCCCCCTAAGGCCGGACCAACGCTGCGCACAATGTTGTATCCGACGGACATAAGCGTCACTGCGGCCGGAATGTCGCGTTTGTGAAGGATATCGCCGACCGAAGCGTGCCAGGCCGGATCATTCAAGGCAAAGCCGCAGCCGGCCAGGAAACCTAACCCGAGAATCAGCCAAGGACTGACAAATCCCAGACCCACAGAAATCATCAGCGTCATCGACGCCGATGCTATCAGGCAGTGTCCCGCAAACATCACCCACCGGCGGCTGAAGTTGTCGGCAATGGCTCCGGCGAAAACTGAGAGGAAGAACACCGGCAGTGTGGATGCGGCCTGGACGAGAGCCACCATAAGGTCGGACGCTGAAATCGTTGCCATAAGCCAACTGATGGCGACCGTTTGCACTAGCCAACCGAGGCTGGAAATCTGGGTGGCCGTCCAAATTGAGCGAAACACCTTGTTTCGAAATGGGGCGAGCGTCTTTGAAACGGGCGGTTGAGGATTTTCGCTCTGCATGAGGTTTTGCTGGCCTTCGATGAGCGCTGCGATTTGAGCAAGTGGGTCGATACTTAGACATCGCGGAGCACCGCACGGAACCCAGCTCTATGGAGCTTGCCGGCGACTATTTGCGTATTGAGCCATTCTCATAGTCTCATTCATGAGCAGTCCTATGCGCAAGCGTTGCTTTGCTAAATTCCCACGACAAGCGCGCCGCCGCTGAGACCCGCACCCGCTGCCGCCAAGAGGACTTTCTCGCCAGGCCGAAACGGCTGCGCCCGATGGGCGAGCGACAACGAGAGCGGGATCGTCGCGGCGGAAGAGTTGCCATATTCGGCGATCGTCTTGACCATCGAGTGATCTGTGATGCCGAGGTTCCTGCCGACCGCGTCGAAAATGCGAGCATTGGCCTGATGCGGCACGAAACGATCGAGGTCTTGCGGCCTCAGTCGGGCAGCAGTGAGCGCATCTCTCGAGCAGGCGGTCATCATCTCCACGGCCTTGGCGAACACTTCGCGGCCATCGGTGATCGTCATCCGGGTCTGCTCGAGGTCGAGGCCGCCATGGAACGGATTGTTGCTTCCACCGGCAGGAATCTGGATCAGCCCGTAACGCGAGCCGTCCGAATCCACCGAAGCGCCGAGAATGCCTCGATCCGGGTCATCGCACGGACCGATCACCACCGCGCCGGCGGCATCGGCAAACAGCACGGCGCTGGCGCGCTCGGCCGGATTGATGCGGCGGCTGAGGAT
>NZ_RZOI01000320.1:0-6524 GCF_004022645.1 Mesorhizobium sp. M4A.F.Ca.ET.020.02.1.1
TCTTGGCGCCGGGCGGCAACGCCTCCCAGTCGATCTCGTTGAAGCGCACGCAGCGCGAGAAATGGCCCTCATGGCCCTCGACCGCGATCATCGGGATTTCGGCGGCATTGCAGACGCCCTCGACGAAATGATGGCAGCGCGGGCCGAAGTTGCAGCCCTTCGGCCGCTCGTGCGGCAGCGGCAACTGGCCAGGGATCGAGATCAGCGGCCGCGAATTCTTGTCGGCGCCGGGCAGCGGGATCGAGCGGAAAAGTCCCTGCGTATAGGGGTGGCGCATCCGGTCGAACACGTCCTTGATCTTGCCGGTCTCGACCGCCTCGCCGGAATACATCACCGTGATCTTGTCGCAGGTTTCCAGGATGAGGCCCAGATTGTGCGACACGAAGATCATCGAGGTGCCGAACTTCTCGCCGAGCCCCTTGACGAGGTCGACGATGCCGGCCTCCACCGTCACGTCGAGCGCCGTGGTCGGCTCGTCGAGCAGGAGCAGGGCTGGTTTCGACAACAGCGCCATGGCGATGACGATGCGCTGCTGTTGGCCGCCAGAAAGCTGGTGCGGATAAGAGCGCATCATGCGCTCGGGATCGGGCAGCTTCACCGCGCGCACCATTTCCAGCGCCCGTTTGTAAGCCTCGTCCTTCGACACCTTGTCGTGGATCAGCGGCACTTCCATCAGCTGCTGGCCGACCTTCATCGCCGGGTTCAGGCTCGCCATCGGCTCCTGGTAGATCATGGCGATCTTGTTGCCGCGGATGGCGCGCAGCTCCTCGTCGGACATCTCACCCATGTCCTTGCCCTGGAACTTGATCTTGCCGCCGACGATCTTTCCGATGTTGGAGAGGTCGCGCATGATGCCAAGCGACACGGTCGACTTGCCGCAGCCGGATTCGCCGACGATGCCCATCGCCTCGCCGGGCATGACCGTGCAGGAGAAGTCCATCACGGCCGGTATCTCGCCCTTGCGGGTGAAGAAGGAGATCGACAGGTTCTCGATCTCGATGATCGGCCCAGGGGTTGGCTTGCCGGGATTTCGAACTGCCTCGTTCATGGGTCGCTCCAATCCTTGGTTCTTAGAAGATGGGGCCTGAAACCCCGCCATCAATCCTTCATCGACTGTTCGCGCAGGGAATCGGCCAGAAGGTTCAGCCCAAGCACGAATGACATCAGCGCAATCGTCGGCGGTAGTGCCGGGTGGATGAAGGAGCGCAGCAGGCGGCTGGCGTCCTTGATCGCCGTGCCCCAGTCCGGGCTCTCGGGCGCCAGCCCCAGTCCGAAATAGCCGAGTGTGCCGAGTAGGATCGTCGTGTAACCGATGCGCAGGCAGGCATCGACGATCAGCGGCCCGCGGGCATTGGGCAGGATCTCCCACAGCATGATGTACCACGGCGATTCACCACGCGTCTGCGCCGCCGCCACATAGTCGCGCGTTTTGATGTCCATGGTCAGCCCGCGCACGATGCGGAACACGCCGGGGCTGGAGGCGAACACCACCGCAACGAAAATGTTGAGCTGGTTGGGGTCAATGTGGACGATCTTGAGCGGATCCTTGTCGAAGACCAGGCCCACATAGATCCAGCCGCCAATGACGAGCGTCAGCCCGAGCAGGATGTAAAGACGGTCGGGGCGGTTCTTGTAGCGCGTCCAGAACAGCACGCTGAAGAAGATGATCGGGAACAGGAAGAACAGCCCGGCCATGGCATAGGGGATCGGCGTGTCCATGATGCCGGGCGTCACCAGCAGATAGAACAGCAGGATGACCGGGAAGGCCAGCACCAGATTGGCGAGGAAGGACAGGATGGTGTCGATCTTGCCGCCATAGTAGCCGGCCGGCAGGCCGAGCGTGATGCCGACCATCAGCGCGAAACCGGTCGCCGCCGGCGCGATGATCAGCACGATCTGGCTGCCATAGACCATGCGCGAGAACACGTCACGGGCGAGCTTGTCGCCGCCGAAATAGTAGATGAGCTTCGACGTCGGTTCGATCGCGCCGGGCAGCGCGTCCTTCATCACCGGCACCTGGGAGAGCGGATCGAAGGGCGAGATGGTCGAGGCGAAGATCGCGGTGAACAGCCAGAACAGGCAGATGCCGACGCCGACGATACCGACGCCGCTGTCGAACAGCTGGCCGTAGAGTCCGAGCTTCTTCTTGTAGGCGAAGCTCGCCCCCATGACGATGGCGAGCGCTATCCAGACAGGCCAGAAACGCGAGATGACGCCGAGCACGACACTGAAAGCGCTGATATATTCGATCTGCATCCGCTTCGCCCCCTACTGAACCCTGATACGCGGATTGAGAAACGCGTAGCCGACATCCGAGATAAGCTGCGTGATCAGGACGATGAACACCGAAACCAGCGAGCAGCCGAGCAGAAGGTCGATGTCGTTGTTGCCGGCCGCCTCGACCAGCGTGTAGCCGAAGCCCTGGTAGCGGAACATCACCTCGACGATGACGACGCCGGTGAGCAGCCAGGGGAATTGCAGCATGATGACGGTGAACGGCGCGATCAACGCGTTGCGCAGCGCATGCTTGACCACGACGCTTCCGAAGGAGAGGCCCTTGAGGCGAGCCGTGCGGATATATTGTTGCGTCATCACCTCGACCATCGAGGCGCGTGTCATGCGCGCAATGTAGCCGATGCCGTAGATCGCCAGCGTCATCACCGGCAGCGTGAAATTGTAGAAGGTGATGCCTTGGCTGGCCGAGGCGGCCGAACCGTTCAGCCAGCCGAGCCAGGACGCGAAGATGACGGTGAAGATGACGCCCGAGACATATTCCGGCGTCGCCGTCGAGGCGATTGAGGCGACCGACAGCGTGCGGTCGGTGCGCGAGCCCTCGCGCATGCCGGCAAGGATGCCGACCAGCAGCGAGATCGGCACCATCACCAGCAGGACGCAGAGCATCAGGATGCCGGTCGCGCTGAGTGCTGGAAAGAGCTTTGACGCCACGCTGGTCTTGAATTTGGTCGAGCAGCCGAAGTCGCCCTGCAGCACGCCGGAGAATGTCGGCACGACCGGATCGTTGCAGAAGGAGAAACGCTGCGTCGGCTTGCCCGTCGCCGGGTCGGTCACCGGCTGCTTGGGCAGCACGCCCAGCCACTGGCCGTAGCGGGCAAAGAAATTCTGCCGGTAGCCATGGTTGACCAGCCAGTCCTCCAGCTGCTCGGCCGACGTATGCATTTCGGTCTGGCTGATCGCCAGCTTCTTCAGGTTCGGGTTGAGATTGATCAGGAAGAAGACGACCAGTGTCAGGCACAGCATCGTCAATGCCATCGTGCCAAGACGCCTGAGGATGAAAGAAAGCATGGCGGTCCCCTGCCGGTCTGGTTGGGGTTGGAGCCTGTTTGCTGTCCAGCTCGGCCACTAGCGGCCAGGCTGCCTATCAAACGGACTCTCGGATGCGATCAACCCTGTTTTTCGTTGCACGCCGTTGCCGGAAGAACCCACGCCCTCTCAAGGCGCCGGCTTCCGGTTCCTGCATTGTGCGGGGAGTGAGGGGAAGGAGCAAGGCCCCTTCCCCAATCGGTCCGATCACGCCTGGTCGAGCCAGACCTTGCCATAGTCGCGTTCGAAGGTCGGGTGCATCTTGTAGTTCTGCACCGCCTTGACCGAGTGGCTGTAGAGCTTGCGCCAGTAGGGCTGGATGATGATGCCGGAATCCTGCAGGATCTGCTCGATGTCCTTCATCATGTCCTTGCGCTTGGCGGCGTCGGCGACGGCCAGCGCTGCGTTGAGCTTGGCATCCCAGTCGGCGTTCGCAAAGGCCGTCTCGTTCCAGGCCTCGCCGGAGCGGTAGCCGATCGCGAGCACCTGGACGCCGAGCGGGCGCATGTTCCAGTTGGTCATCGACAGCGGATATTTGGTCCAGTCATTCCAGAAGGTCGAGCCCGGCAGCACCGTGCGCTTCACCTTGATGCCGGCGTCGCGCATCTGCGCGGCGATCGCATCGCCGGTGTTCTTGTGCCAATCCTCGTCGACGGTGATCAGCTCATGCTCGAAATCGGCCTGGCCGGCTTCCGCCAGCAGCGCCTTGGCCTTGGCCGGATCGCGCGCCACCTTTGCCAGCTCGTAATATTCCGGGTGGATCTGGCAGACGTGATGGTTCTCGGCAACAGTGCCCGCATTGCCGTAGCCGAGCTGGAGGACGACATTGTTGTCGACCGCGAGCTGCAGCGCGTTGCGGACCTTCTGGTCGTCGTACGGCTTGTTGTTGATGTTGGTGCGGCACACGATCGTCGACGCCGTCACCACTTCCGACTTCACCAGGTCCATGCCGTCGAGGATCGACACATAGTCGGCCGAAGTCTCGAAATTGGTGTGGACTTCGCCGGCCTCGAAGGCGCTGACCATGGCCGCCGGATCGGTGCCGTAGTCGATGAACTCGATGCCGTCGAGGAAGACTTCACCGTCCCACCACTTGTTGTCCTCGCGGCGCTTGTAGACCACCTTCTGGCCGACATCGTAGGAGACGAGCTCGAACGGGCCGGTGCCGATCGGGCAGGCCTTGAAGTCGCCGCCCTTCTCGTCGAAGGTCTTGTGGACGATCAGGCCTGGGTAGTCGCACATATTCGGGATCAGCGCGATGTCGGGCTTGCCGAGCTTCAGCTTGACGGTCATGTCGTCGACCTTGGTGACGGCGCTTTCGTCCAGCTTGTCGTCCTTGACCAGGGTGCCCAGACGGCCAGGCATCGAATTGCCTTCGGCCTTCTTGTCGGCCCAGCGCTTCAGGTTGAAGATGACGTCATCGGCGGTGAAGGCATCGCCATTCGACCACGTCACGCCTTTGCGCACATGCAGCACGTATTCGGTGGCGTCGTCGTTCACATCCCAGCTTTCGAGCAGATAGGGACGGAACGTGTATTCAGTGGTGTATTTGACCAGCGGCTCGAGCGCCTGGCGCTCGGCATTGGCGATTTCCGACCAGTCGGACTTGCGCGGGTCCTTCGGATCCTTGACCCACTGCGCGACCTTCAGGATGCCGCCCTTCTTGCCCTGCACGTCCTCGGCCCGTGCCGGGGTCGGATCGGCGAGGCCGAGCATGCCGTAGGCCATCGCCGTGGTCGCGCCGAAGACGCTGGCGAGCGCCAGGAATTCGCGGCGGTCCACCTTGCCTGCCTTGGCTTCTTCGGCCATGGCCAGGATGTGATCCGGAACGCGGTCACCGTTAGATTTGTAGATTGCCATGATTAACTCCCATTGTTGGCTTTCCGCCTTGTAACATTCCGCATCCGGACCGTGATGTCAAAGACGGTCTGGACTGGGAACATGTTGACGAATGTGCAACTTTGGAAGGAGGGCGGTTCGCGCGATAGCGACAGTCTTGACGCAAATTTGCTACTGCGTCGCAGATTTCATTCGATTATGCGCAAACGAATAAACTGAGACATTCAAACGGCATAGGACGGCGCCAGCCGCCTGCTGCGATAGCGCCAAAGGCTGCCCTTCCTGCGACCGGCTTCAGTATTCGCGCTCGTAGAAGATGCCGCCCTTGGCTTCGCCGGCATCGGTGGCCTCGCCACGCAGCTTGACGCCGCGCCCGACATTGAGGTCGATCGCCGCCTTGCCGGAACCCGGCTTGTCGCCCTTCTGGATCGTCACATAGGTACGGTCGTTGAGGTATTTGCCCGCCGAGACGGCGGTGCCGCCCTTCTCGTCGGTGGTGACATCGAGGTCGTCGACGCCGATCGCGCTGCGCAGGTTCTCGAGCAGCGAGGTCGAACCGCCGACGCCGGCCAGTTGCGCGGCGGCCTCCGCCAGCTGCGCGATCTGCAGCGGCGACAGGTTCGACATCGAGCGGCCGAAGATCAGCTGCGCCAGCACCTCGTCCTCCGGCAGTGCCGGCGTCGAGGAGAAGGTGAACTTCGGGTTGGTCGCCTCGCCCGACACGACAATGGTGACGGTGGCGCTGCTCGTCGTCGTGGTCGCTGTCAGGTTGAGGTAGGGCACCAGGGAGCCCGAAAAGCCGACCGTTCCTTCTGTGAAGGTCAGCCGCTTGGCGAGGATCGTCAGCCGCCCGCGCTGCAAGGTGAAGGTGCCGACCGCATGCGGCGAGGAGGCCGGACCGGTCAGCTTGAGCGAGCCGCCAAGCTCGGCGTCGACGCCCCGGCCCTGGATGAATATCTGATTTGGCGCGTTGACGGTGACGTCGAGGGCAAGACCGCCGCCGCCACCGCTGCCGCCGCTGGCGGAAGCCGGGCGCAGCGCCTTGTCCTGCGCGCGCACCGCGGCCGGCGCGCCCTTGTGCCTGACGTTGAGCGCCGCCAGCGAGCCCGGCAGCTTCTCGGGAACGGTGATGACGGTCTTGGCCAGGATGATTGTGCCTGCGACCACCGGCGCCGAGACAAGCGGCCCCTTGATGGTCAGGTCGCCGCCAAGATTGGCGGTCACCACCCGGCCGTCCGTGTAGCGGCCGTCGGTCAGCTTGACCGAAAGATCGGCCGGGAACCCTTGCGCCGGATTGATGCCGACCGTGCCGCTGGCCGACAGGCTGCCGCGCGTCGACAGCGTGCCGGTCAGACGATTGATCC
>NZ_RZOI01000321.1:0-6507 GCF_004022645.1 Mesorhizobium sp. M4A.F.Ca.ET.020.02.1.1
AGCTGCACGATGGTGCCGCGCGGACGCGTCGCCGCGATGCCTTGCGCCAGCGCCGCCGCCGCGCCCGAGCATTCGTAGAGAATGTCGAACGTCCCTTTGTCGGCGAGATAGGGAGCCAGGCCCTCCGGATCGGTCCTCGTGTTGATCGCCTTGTCGGCGCCGGCCTGCAACGCCATCGACAAGGTGAAATCGGCGAGGTCGACGGCGACGATCTCGGCCGCACCCGCGCGCCGGGCGCTGAGGATCGACAACAGGCCGATCGGCCCGCAACCGGTGACCAGGACGCGCTTGCCCAGCATCTCGCCGGCCCGGCGGGTGGCGTGGAGGCAGACCGCCAGCGGTTCGGCCATCGCCGCTTCGCCGGCGCTCAATCCATCGGCCGGCACGCATTGCGGCGCATCGGCCACCAGCATTTCGCGGAACGCGCCCTGGATGTGCGGGAATGGCATGGCGCTGCCGTAGAAGCGCATGTTGAGGCACTGGTTATGCATCCCCTCGCGGCAGTATCGGCAGCTGTAGCAGGGCCGCGACGGCGAGACCGCGACCAGTTGGCCGGGCTCCAGCCCGCTGACGCCGGAACCGATCTTCTCGATCAGGCCGGAGACCTCGTGGCCGAGGATCATCGGCTCCTTCAGGCGCACAGTTCCGAAGCCGCCATGATTGTAGTAGTGCAGGTCGCTGCCGCAGATACCGCCGGCGGCAAGACGCAACAGCACCTGGCCCGGCCCCGGCTCCTCGACGGAACGGTCCTCGATGCGCAGGTCCTTGGCGGCGTGGATGACGATCGACTTCATGGTGAGCGAGCTCCTACAGCACCGGCGAGATGAGCGGCTGGCCGGCGAAATGAGCGGCGAGGTTGTCGCGCACCAGTCTGCCCATCGCCTTGCGCGTTTCGACCGTGCCCGAGGCATGGTGCGGCTGCAAAAGCACGTTGTCGAGCGCGAGGAAGCGTGGATTGAGATTCGGCTCGCCTTCGAAGACGTCGAGCGCGACCGAGCCGAGCACCTTGTTCTCGAGGGCGTCGAGCAGCGCTTCCTCGTCGATGTTGGACGCGCGCGAGATGTTGATCAGCATGCCTTCCTCGCCAAGCGCCGCGATCACCTCGCCGTTGACGATGTGGCGCGTCGCGGCGGACGCGGCAAGCGTCACGAACAGGAAGTCCGAACGCCTGGCCAGCGCGACGGGATCGGCGAGGAACTCCCAATCGCCGGCAAACTCCTTCGGCGCGACATCGCTGTAGGCGATGTCCATGCCGAAGCCGGCAAGGCGCTTGGCCACCTCATAGCCGATGCGGCCGAGGCCGAGCACGCCGGCCCGCCGTCCCCAGACCCGGCGCTTGAGCGGATAGAGCCCCTTCGCCGTCCAGCTGCCGTCGCGCACCCAGCGCTCCGCGCCGATCATGCCGCGCGACAGGCACAGCATCATGGCGATGCCGAGATCGGCGACGTCGTTGGTCAGCACGTCCGGCGTGTTGGTGACGCGCACGCCGCGCTCCCGGCAGGCCACGAGATCGACCGCGTCGAAACCGACGCCATAGACGGAAACGAGTTCGAGCGACGGGCAGGCCTCGATCATGGCGCGGTTGGCGCCAAGCTCGCCGCGCGTGGCTATGCCGCGCACAAGCGGCCCTACCTCCGCGAGGAAGGCCGGCTTGTCGTCGGCCGCGAAATAGCGATGCACCGTGAAGGCTTCGTTGAGCGGCTCCTCGTCCCATGCGGGATAGGGTCCGACCTGAAGGATGTGAGGCCGCTGCATCGCTATTCGCTCCACTTGACTTGACAGATGATGTTATCGATAACATAAGACGCTCAGCGACGAGAGGCAATCAGGAAAATGTCGTCCAAACTGTTCGATCTCACCGAGCGCACCGCGCTCGTCACCGGCTCCTCGCAAGGCATCGGCTTTGCCTTGGCCAAGGGCCTCGCCGAAGCCGGCGCCAAGGTCGTGCTCAATGGCCGCGACGAAGCTAAGCTGCGTGCCGCGGCAGCGGACATTCCGGGCGCCGCGACGCTCGCCTTCGACGCCACCGACCATGATGCGGTCCGCGCCGCCATTGACGCTTTCGAGCTTGCCGGCGGGTCGATCGACATCCTGGTCAACAATGCCGGCATGCAGTTCCGCACGCCGCTCGAGGACTTTCCCGCCGACGCCTTCGAGCGCCTGCTGCAGACCAATGTCGCCAGCGTCTTCCATGTCGGCCAGGCCGTGGCGCGGCACATGATCGGGCGCGGCCGCGGCAAGATCATCAACATCGCCAGCGTCCAGACCGCGCTCGCCCGCCCCGGCATCGCGCCCTATACGGCGACCAAGGGCGCGGTCGGCAACCTGACCAAGGGCATGGCGACCGACTGGGCCAGGCATGGCCTGCAATGCAACGCGATCGCGCCCGGCTATTTCGACACCCCGCTCAATGCGGCGCTCGTCGCCGACCCGGCATTCAGCGCCTGGCTCGAAAAGCGTACGCCGGCCGGTCGCTGGGGCCAGGTCGAGGAACTGGTCGGCGCCTGCGTCTTCCTAGCCTCCGATGCGTCATCCTTTGTCAATGGACACATTCTCTATGTCGACGGCGGCATCACGGCTTCGATCTGATCCCCCGCCGCGCATGGTGGTCATGGGCGTCACCGGTTCGGGCAAGACGACGGTCGGCGAGGCGCTCGCCCATGCGATCTCGGCGACATACGTCGATGGCGACAAGCTGCACCCTGAGGCCAACATCGCCAAGATGAGCGCCGGCATTCCGCTCGACGATGCCGACAGGTGGCCCTGGCTGGCCAAGGTCGGCGAAACGCTGCGGCAACGGCCCGCGCCGGTAATCGTCGGCTGCTCGGCGCTGAAACGCGTCTATCGCGATTTCATCACCGAGCAAGCAGGCGAGCCGGTGCTGTTCATCTATCTCGACGGTTCGCGCAAGCTGATTTCGAAGCGCATGCATGAGCGCACCGGCCACTTCATGCCCACCAGCCTGCTCGACAGCCAGTTCGCGACGCTGGAGGTGCCGGGCAAGGACGAGAATGCGATCGCGGTGACAATCGCTGCGCCGCTCGATGAGATCGTCGCGGACATAGCAGCCAGGCTGGCGGGAGGACCGACATGACCAACAGAGTCGCACTGATTGGCGCCGGCGCCATGGGCGGAGCGATCGGCGAGCGCCTGCTCGCCACCGGCAATCGCCTCGCTGTGTTTGACCTCGACAAGGCCAAGGTCGAGGCGCTGGTCGCCAGGGGCGCGACTGCGATGGCGAGCGCGGCCGAGGCGGCCGGCGCGGCGGATTATGTCATCCTCAGCCTCAATTCAGCCGCGATCGTGCGCCGCGCTGTGTTCGGCGACGCCGGCGTGGCTGCGGGCGCAAGGCCCGGCACGCTGATCATCGACATGTCGTCCATCGATCCCGACGCGACGCGCCAGCTGGCCGCCGATGCGAGCGACAAGGGTTTGCGCTGGGTTGACAGTCCGCTCTCCGGCGGTGCGCCCAAGGCGCTGATCGGCGAGTTGACGCTGATGGCTGGCGGCGAGGCACAGGACGTTGCGGATGCCCACGCCGTGCTGCGCGACGTCGCGAGCAACTACACCCATATGGGACCGGCCGGCGCCGGCCAGACGACCAAGCTGATCAACCAGGTGCTGTGCGCGCTGAATTTCATGGCCGTGGCGGAAGCGACCCGCCTGGCGCTCGACGCCGGCGTCGACGTGCTCAAGATCCCGCAGGCGCTGAAGGGCGGCCGCGCCGACAGCGCCATCCTGCAGGAGTACCTGCCGCGCTTCGCCACCCGCGACTACCGCCGCACCGGCCGCATTGACAACATGGTGAAGGACCTCAACGCCGCCCAGGATTTGGCGCGGCGCACGCACACCGCGATGCCGCTGACAGCAGTCTGCGCCGAGGTGCATCGGCTGCTGACGGCCGCCGGACTGGGCGGCGAGGACCAGGCCGCACTGATGGAATTCTTCCAACGCAAAGAGGACGGCAAATGATTACGCGCTACGCACTGTTCGAGGGCAAGGTGAAGGACGGCCAGACGGAAGCGTTCCGCAGAGACGTGATCGAGACCGTCCTGCCCAAATGGAAAGCCTTCCCGGGCGCGCTCGATGTCCGCGTCTCCTTCGCCGAGAAGCGCGACGACGGCGCGCCGGAATTCCCGATGATCCTGGCGATCAACTACCGCGACCTGGCGGCGGTCGACGCGGCCCTCGCCAGCCCCGCCCGCGCCGAATCGCGCGCCGCGACCGAGGCGGTGCTGGGCCGATATTTCGAGGGCCGCATCCACCACCATGTCACGATCGCCAACGAGTTTCCGCTGGCGGAGAATTGACCGGCACCGCACAATGGCTGCGGTGCCTTGGCGATGCGACACGACATTTGTGGCGATGACCAGCAACGACTGACCGGCGGAGACCCTCGGCTATTTGCCTGCTTTCGGATTGCGGGAAAGACAGCGACGGTCGGCGCTCGAGGTGGCTCTCGGGAGACCTGCGGAGGCTCAGGCGGCGGCGCTTCCGGAGCCTTTGGTCCGCCGGCTGAAAGACGGACCGAAATCGCGAAAACGCGCCACTCGCGATTGACGGGCTCGTAGAGTAGCTCGCGATGTGCGAGGAGGCACCATGACCGGCGAGACCATCCACGTTCGACGGCGGGCAGCGGCTGATCTAAGCCAACAAGCGCCTCTGCTCCTCAACTCCGGTGCCGCAGGGCGTCGACGATCACCGCCAATGCCGGCGAGAGCAGCCGCCGGCTCGGATAGTAGAGATGATAGCCGGCGAAGGGCGGGCTCCAGTCGCCGAGCACCAGCGTCAGGCGCCCCTCGGCGATGTGGCGGCTGACGAGGCTTTCCGGCACATAGGCGATGCCTGAGCCGCTGATCGCGGCGTCGACCATCGGGATGGTCGAGTTGAAGGTGAGTTGGCCCTCCACCCGGACCCTGAGGTCGCGGCCGCCCTTGGCGAATTCCCACGCATAGAGGCCTCCGAACGTCGTCAGCCGCAGGTTGATGCAGTCGTGCCCGACCAGATCCTGCGGTGTCCTGGGCGCCGGGCGGCGGGAGAAATAGTCTGGCGAGGCGACGGCCACCAGCCGCCAGTCCGGGCCGATCCGCACCGCGATCATGTCCTTGTCGATGCTCTCGCCGAGCCGCACGCCGGCATCGAAGCGCTCCTCGACGATGTTGCGCATGCCGTTGTCGCTGTAGAGCTCGACATTGAGGTCGGGATAGTCGCGAAGCACCGGCTCGAGCCTTGGCCAGACGGTCGACTGCAGCGCGTGGTCGGAGAGCGTGATGCGGACCGTTCCCGACGGCTTGTCGCGAAAGGCCACCAGGCTTGCCAGGTCGGCTTCGATCTCCTCGAAACGCGGCACGAGCGACTGGTAGAGCCGCTCGCCCGCCTCGGTCGGCGCGACGCTTCGCGTCGTGCGCGTCAGCAGCCGAACGCCCAGGCGCGCTTCCAATTCCTTGATCGTGTGGCTGAGCGTCGACTGCGAGGTTCCGAGCTTCGCCGCTGCCCTGGTGAAGCTGCGCTCCCGCGCGACCGCCACGAACCAGAGTAGATCCTTCATGCCGTCGCGTTGCATCGCTGCCTCGTGATCCAGATTTATATCAGGTATCGATAAGTCCATGCGGATTATATCGCCTATTCGAACGAGGTCGACCGCAATATCTTCCCCGCAAGTCGGCGCGGGAGGCTCTCCGGCGCCCCAGTCGGGCTCTGCCAACTGGGTCGAAGATCCCGCATTCACCTGCGGCCGCCCACATCAAAAACGCACAGACGAGAGATCACCATGGACATTATTCGCGCCGGCACGAGGCCCTCCGGCAAAGGTCCCTCGGACTGGTTTACCGGCACGGTCCGCATCGATCCGCTCTTCAACCCGTTCGACGCCGCGCGAGTGCAGGGCGCACAGGTGACCTTCGAGCCCGGCGCCCGCACCGCATGGCACACGCATCCGCAGGGACAGACGCTGATCGTCGTTGCCGGCTTTGGTCGCGTGCAGCGCAAGGGTGGCCCGGTCGAGGAGATCCGGCCAGGCGATGTCGTCTGGTTCGCTCCCGGCGAAAGACATTGGCACGGCGCTTCGCCACAGACCGCGATGGTCCATATCGCCGTCCAGGAGATCAAGGACGGCAAGGCCGTCGAGTGGCTGGAACACGTCACCGACGCCGAATACAGCGCCTGACCTCCCGCGATTGAACGAAAGGAAACAAGCATGCTCGCAACCGTTCTCCACAAGCCCGGCGACATCCGCTGCGAGGAGGTCGCCGATCCGAAAATCCTTCAGCCGACGGACGCCATCATCAAGCTGTCGGCGAGCTGCATCTGCGGTTCGGATCTGTGGCCCTATCGCGGGCTCCAGCCGGTGGACGGCCCGATGCATATGGGCCACGAGTACTGCGGCATCGTCGTCGAGGTCGGCGCAGAGGTGCGCACGGTCCGTCCCGGCCAATTCGTCGTCGGCTCGTTCTGCCTCTCCGACAACACCTGCCCGCATTGCCGCTTCGGCTTCCAGTCTTCCTGCGT
>NZ_RZOI01000322.1:0-6496 GCF_004022645.1 Mesorhizobium sp. M4A.F.Ca.ET.020.02.1.1
GAGATCAAGCTGATCACCATCGACGATCCGCTTTTCGGCGGCTGGAAGAAGGCACAGCCTTATCATTTCGGCGACGGTGGTATATTCGACCAGATCTACAAGCCGGCCCAGTGAGGCGCGACGGCCTCGCGGCCCGAGACATCACCGACGGCAATCTGGTCTGAATAAGAAGGGACGAACAAGAATTCCATGACCACAGTACCGGCTCCGGCGGGGTGGCGATTCAAGCAGCCGAGCGTCATTCCGGGTTTCGGACTGACGCTCGGCTTCTCGCTTGCCTACCTCACGCTCATCATCCTCATCCCGCTCTCCGGGCTGGTCTGGCGCTCGGCGGCACTCGGCTGGACCGATTTCTGGGCGATTGCTGCCGATCGCCGCACCATCAACGCGCTTGAAATCAGCTTCGGCACCGCCTTCATCGCCGCTGGCGTTAATGTCGTCTTCGGCACCATCGTCGCCTGGGTGCTGGTGCGCTACCGCTTTCCCGGCCGTCGCATCGTCGATGCCATGGTCGATCTGCCCTTCGCGCTGCCGACCGCCGTCGCCGGCATCGCGCTCACCACGCTTTACGCGCCGAATGGCTGGATCGGCAAACTGCTGATGCCGCTCGGCATCAAGGTCGCCTATACGCCGCTCGGCATCGTCATCGCGCTGGTCTTCATCGGCCTGCCCTTCGTCGTGCGCACCGTGCAGCCGATCATGGAAGAGCTCGACAAGGAGGTCGAGGAAGCCGCCGCCACGCTCGGCGCCAATCGTTTCCAGATCATCACCCGCATCCTGTTCCCGGGCCTGGCGCCGGCGATCATCACCGGCTTCTCGCTCGCCTTCGCGCGCGGCGTCGGCGAATACGGCTCGGTCATCTTCATCGCCGGCAACCTGCCATTCAAGTCGGAGATCGCGCCGCTGCTGATCGTCATCAGGCTGGAGGAGTACAACTATCCCGCCGCCACCGCGATCGCGGCGATCATGCTGGCGCTGTCCTTCCTGATGCTGCTGGTCGTCAATCTGGCGCAGTCATGGAGCCGCAAACGCTATGGCTGATCCCGAGATTAAATCCTACGAACCGCATCACGAAAGCCAGTCGGCGGCGGTCACCGAAAGCCGGCCGGTGCGCATCGTGGCGATGGCCGTGGCCTTCGCCTTCCTCGCCGTCTTCCTGCTCATGCCGCTAATTGTCGTCTTTCACGAGGCGCTGGCAAAGGGCGTCGGCGCCTACACGGAGGCACTGGCCAGTTCCGACACACGCTCGGCCATCCGCCTGACGCTGCTGGTGGCGGCGATCTCGGTGCCGCTCAACCTCGTCTTCGGCATCTCCGCCGCCTGGGCGATCGCCAAGTTCGAGTTCAAGGGCAAGGCATTCCTGACCACCCTCATCGACCTGCCCTTCTCGGTTTCGCCGGTGATTTCCGGTCTGGTCTATGTGCTGCTGTTCGGCGCCCAAGGGATGCTCGGCGAATGGCTGAAGGCGCATGGCGTCGTCATCCTGTTCGCCGTGCCGGGCATCGTGCTCGCCACCGTCTTCGTCACCTTCCCCTTCGTCGCCCGCGAGTTGATCCCGCTGATGCAGGAACAGGGCAACGGCGACGAGGAGGCTGCCCTTTCGCTCGGCGCCAATGGCTGGCAGACCTTCTGGTTTGTGACGCTGCCCAACATCAAATGGGGCCTGCTCTACGGCGTCCTGCTCTGCAACGCCCGCGCCATGGGCGAGTTCGGCGCGGTGTCGGTGGTCTCGGGGCACATACGCGGCCTTACCAACACCATGCCGCTGCATGTCGAAATCCTCTACAATGAGTACAATGCGGTCGGCGCCTTCGCCGTCGCTTCGCTGCTTGCCGGCCTGGCGCTGGTGACGTTGGTCTTGAAAACACTTCTCGAGATGCGCTACGGCGCCGAGATCGCCGCCACGCGCGGACACTGAATGCATATCGCCCAAAAGCGCGAAACCGGTTTTGGGATAACGGCAGGCACCGACAAAAGGGACGGTTTATGGAAGTTCGCGTTGCCAACGTGCGCAAGGAGTTTGAGCGGTTTCCGGCCCTCCATGACGTATCGCTCGACATCAAGTCGGGCGAGCTGATCGCGCTGCTCGGCCCGTCCGGCTCCGGCAAGACGACGCTCCTGCGGCTGATTGCAGGGCTGGAACGGCCGACCAAGGGCACGATCTTCTTCGGCGACGAGGACGCCTCGCAGAAGTCGATCCAGGAGCGCAATGTCGGCTTCGTCTTCCAGCACTACGCGCTGTTCCGGCACATGACGGTGGCCGACAATATCGGCTTCGGCCTCAAGGTCCGGCACGGCGCGGCACGGCCGCCGATACAGGAGATCCGCCGCCGCGCCTCCGAGCTTCTCGACCTCGTCCAGCTTTCGGGCCTGGAGAAGCGCTATCCGGCGCAGCTTTCCGGCGGCCAGCGCCAGCGCGTGGCGCTCGCCCGCGCCATGGCGATCGAGCCCAAGGTGCTGTTGCTCGACGAGCCGTTCGGCGCGCTCGACGCACAGGTGCGGCGTGAGCTTCGCCGCTGGCTGCGCGAGATCCACGACCGCACTGGCCACACCACCGTCTTCGTCACCCACGACCAGGAAGAGGCGCTCGAGCTTGCCGATCGCGTCGTGGTGATGAGCCAGGGCCGCATCGAGCAGGTCGGTTCCGCCGATGAGATCTACGACACGCCGAACTCGCCCTTTGTCTATTCCTTCATCGGTGAATCGAGCTCGCTGCCGGTCAAGGTCGAGAGCGGCGAGGTCTGGATCGCCGACCGATCGATCGGCCTGTCCGCCCCGCACGCGGCCTCAGGCGACGCAATGCTCTACTTCCGCCCGCACGACGTCGAGCTCCTTGACGGCTGCAGCGGCTGCATCGCCGGCACCGTTGCCGCCAGCCGCCGTGTCGCTGGCACCAGGCGGGTGGAGCTCGAAGTCGGCGGCGAGCGCCAGCGGGTCGAGGTCGAATTGCCCGTCGACCATCCGGCGGCGCAGAAGAGTCGGGTGGCGTTCAGGCCGCGGCGCTGGAAGCTTTTCCCGGCATCTGAGCCCGGAAAAGCCAGCTGAATCAGCCTGAAAGAAAATCCTAACAAGCATTTGTTTCGGCGGAATCTTTTCCGACGATGACACGATAGCGCCGGCTCGCATGTCTGGCGCTGGCCGGCCTTGTGCTATTATCCTGCGCCCTTGTTGCAACTCTCAAGGAGCCGGTTTTCATGAAGCGATTTTTGCTTGGCGCGGCGGCACTGGCCACCCTCTTCCTCGCATCCTCCGAGGCCTGGTCGGCCGACAGGTTGCTGAACGCGTCCTACGACGTCGGCCGCGAGCTGTTCGCCGAAGTCAACAAGGCCTTCGTCGCCGAACATCCGGGCGTGACGATCGACCAGTCGCATGCCGGGTCCTCCGCTCAGGCGCGCGCCATCGCCGAAGGGCTCGGCGCCGATGTCGTCACCTTGAACCAGGTCACCGATGTCGATTTCCTGGTCAAGAAGGGGCTCGTTTCCGCCGACTGGCAGAAGGATTTCCCAGACAACGCCTCGCCCTTCTATTCGCTGCCGTCCTTCCTGGTGCGCGCCGGCAACCCCAAGCACATCAAGGACTGGAACGATCTGGTGCGCGACGACGTGCAGGTGATCTTCCCCAATCCGAAGACGTCGGGCAATGCGCGCTACACCTATCTCGCCGCCACCGCTTACGCCAAGGAGGCCTTCAAGGGCGACGACGCCAAGGTGAAGGAGTTCATCACCAAACTGTTCAACAACGTGCCGATCTTCGACACCGGCGGCCGCGCCGCCACCACCACCTTCGTGCAGCGCGAGATCGGCGATGTGCTGATCACCTTCGAATCGGAGACGCGTGGCATCCGCAAGGAGTATGGCGACGACAAGTTCGAGCAGGTCACGCCCTCGGTCAGCCTGCTGGCGGAGTTTCCCGTCGCCATAATCGACAAGGTTGCCGACGAACATGGCACGCGCGATCTCGCCAAGAGCTATCTCGACTTCCTCTATACGCCCGAAGGCCAGGACATCCTCGCCCGCAACGGCAACCGCGTCCGCGATGCGGCGGTCGCCGCGAAGTACAAGGACCAGTTCCCCGACGTCCGCCTGCTGACAGTGGACGACGTCTTCGACGGCTGGGCCAAGGTGCAGGCCGAGCATTTCGCCGCCGGCGGCCTGCTCGACCAGTCCTATGGCAACCGCTGAGGGTCCAACGCCTCGGCTTCGGCCTGAGCAGGAAAGCCGGCCGTGCCGGCTTTCCTCATTTCATGCGTCAGCAGGCCGGATCCTGGCAAAATCTCGACCTCATCTCTGAAAAACCTTACAAAGAATCAACGCGTTTGTGCCTAACGTGCCGTCGGGCGGCTTGTTTTGCACGAAACGGCAATACGCGATCCGAGACGTCATGATTTGCACACAAACAACCGCCAGATGCAGGCGGTTGGGGTTTTCATGAACTGAATCGGGCATGCTTACCAAAAAAGGCAAATACGGCCTCAAGGCCCTCGTGCATCTTTCCGGACTGCCGGCCGGCCAGCTTGCATTCGTCAACGACATCGCTGTCGCCAACAATATTCCGAAGAAATTCCTCGACGCTATTCTGGGCGAGTTGCGCAATGCCGGTTTCGTCCAGAGCCGCAAGGGCAAGGAAGGCGGCTATCGCCTTGCCCGGCCGGCCTCCGAGATCAAGATCGGCCATGTCGTGCGCGTCCTCGACGGGCCTCTGGCGCCGATCCCCTGCGCCAGCCGCACGCAGTACCAGCGCTGTGAGGATTGCGACGAGGCGACCTGCCAGGTCCGGCACATGATGCTGGAAGTGCGCCAGGCGATTGCCGAGGTGCTGGACAACCGCAGCCTTGCCGCCATGCGCGACGCCGACAATGACGATTTTCCCGTCGAGCTGACCTCGCAGATCTGACCCGGACCTGAAGCTCCGCATCAAGGTCAGCGCCGTCCCCTGGGCGCTCGAATGCCTGTGCCCGATTGCGTCGGGGCAATGGACGCAGTAGAGCGGCCTTTCGGACGCAACCAGGAACAGGCGGGACACCGATCCGATGAGGCTGCCGTGGTTCGGAAAATCCCGCAAGGCCGACCGCAGGACATCGTCCAACATCTACCACACCGAGATCATCGCCGACGTGCCGGTGCCGGAGCGCGGCGAAGCTGTTCGTTTCTTCAGCCGCAGGCTGGTCAGGCCCGGCCGGCTGCGCCGCTTCTCGAACCGCGATGTTCGCGAAAGCCTGTTGCTCGGCTTTTTTCTTGTGGTCGCCGCGACGTTGCCGCTCGCCAGTTGGGTGCGGATCTGCGCCTGGAGCTCCAAGCTCCGGCTGAAGCGCCATCTACGCAAGGATTTTCCACGCTATGCCGCGGCGGTTCGTGCCGTCTTCGGCGATGGCGTCGATACGGAAGCGCTATTCAAGGGGTTGCTTGCCGCGGTCCATCGCCGACAATTGCTGCTTGCCGCGCACATCACCGGCCATGGCTGGTCGCCGGAAATTCGGCTGGAGGGCCTTGAGGGCCTGCGCGCGGCGCTGCAGCGAGGTCGGGGCGCCATCATCTGGTGTGATCAGTTCACCGCCCAGACCGTCATCGGCAAGCGGGCCCTGCATGAGGCCGGCATCGAGGCGCATCAGGTCAGCGTCAACTTCCACGGCGTTTCGGACACGGTGTTCGGCCTGCGCTTCCTGAACCGGCCGCTGATCGCGGTGGAGAACCGTTTTCTGAAAGGCCGGGTCATCTTCGAGCGCGGCGACGCCTATCAGGTGACCGTGCGCATGCAGCGCATGCTCAGGGAAAACGGCGTCGTCCTGATGACCAACACCACCCACTCCGGCACGACGTTCACCGAAGTCGACATGGGGCAAAGCGGTTGGACCCAACTGGCCTCGACTCCGGCGAACTTCGCCGCGCGCGGCGGAACGGCGCTGTTTGCCATGTCGACCTTCGAGACGGTGCCGTTTCGCGAATACCGTGCGGTTATCAGTCCCGAACTGGTCCCGGCTGAAGAGCCGATATCCGCCGCGACAGGGGACATGGCGGCGAAGAACCTGGAGCTGCAGGCGCGCTACATCCTGCTCAAGCGCGATCGCCTCCTGGAGGCGATGAAATTGTACCCGGAACAGATGATGGTATGGGCAGGTGCCCAGAGGTTCACCGAGAGGTCGGGCGACACGACGGACGCCGACGCCGACGTATCCTCATGAGGTCTTTGTCCTAAGTTCGTCAAGCACGCCGGCGACGATGTTGGAGATCCGGCCGGTGCCGTCCACGGTCAAGGCGGGTTCATCCGCTGTCGGCGCTTCCAGAGTGGCGAACTGACTGTCGACCAGGCTCGCCGGCATGAAATGCCCCTTGCGGCTGCCGACACGGCGCCTGGCGGTTTCCGCATCGATTTCCAGATAGACGAAACGCAGGTCCGGGCAAAAGCCGCCCAGCCGCCTGCGGTAGCCGCGCTTCAGCGCCGAGCAGGCGGCGACTACGCTCTGCCCGTCGGCGATCGAGGCCGCGATGCGCCGGCCGAT
>NZ_RZOI01000323.1:0-6494 GCF_004022645.1 Mesorhizobium sp. M4A.F.Ca.ET.020.02.1.1
GAGCGGCTGATCGCGCAATGCGACCATCTCATTCTTCCCCTCGGCTTTGCGCGGACTGCCACAGGCCGCCGATCGCCGGCCGAGATGCTCGATGCATTGTGGTTGCCGTCGCGGTCCGCCGTGGTTCTGACCGATGGCGGCAGGGGCGTCTACTATCGCGGGCGCGACGAGACAGGGCTCTGGCACCTGCCCCCGCACCGGGTTGACGTCGTCGACTCGACCGGCGCCGGTGACTGCTTTCATGGCGCCTATGCCCATGCATTGACGCGCGGGGCCGACACCGCAGGCCGGGTGGCGTTCGCGGCCGCGGCGGCAGCCCTGTCCGTAACGGGGCGTGGTGGGCGCGAAGCGCTGCCCACCAACGACCAGGTCACGAAACTTCTGACATCTACGAACGCTCCGTCAGCGGTCGAACTGAGACTTGTGGAGGAGGAAGATGGCAGAAGTCATTCTTGAGAATATCTGCAAGACCTACGGGAACAATTTTCACGCCATCGACCAATTGAACCTGTCGGTCGAGGACGGCGAGTTCCTGATCCTCGTCGGCCCGTCCGGCTGCGGCAAATCCACTGCGTTGCGGATGATCGCGGGACTGGAGGACATCACGAGCGGCAGTCTTCGCATCGGCGGCGTCGACGTCGTCGACATGCCGCCCAAGGACCGCGACATCGCGATGGTCTTCCAGAGCTACGCGCTCTACCCGCACATGACGGTGTTCGAAAACATCGCCTTTTCGATGCGGCTGGCTGGCAAGCCGAAGGCCGAGCGCAAGAAGCGCGTGGACGAGATCGCCAAAACCCTTCAGCTGACGTCGCTGCTCGACAGCAAACCCGCGAACCTTTCAGGCGGGCAGCGTCAAAGGGTTGCCATGGGCCGCGCCATGGTGCGCGAGCCCGCCGCCTTTCTGATGGACGAGCCCCTTTCCAATCTGGACGCGAAACTGCGCGTTCAGATGCGCGCCGAAATCACCAGCCTGCAAAAGCAGCTCGGCGTCACGACCATATATGTGACTCACGACCAAATCGAAGCGATGACGATGGGGGACCGGGTCGCGGTGTTGAAGGGCGGCGTGCTGCAGCAGGTCGATACACCCAAGAGGCTCTATGAATCGCCGGTGAACGCCTTCGTCGCCGGCTTCATCGGTTCCCCGTCGATGAACCTTTTCGAAGCGACCCTGAAGGGCGGCGAGCTCATTTTTCGTGACTTCGCGATCCGGCTGCAGGATGCAGCTTTCGTTGGCAGGCCCGCCCTGAGGTCCTATGAGGGCCGCAAGATCGTGTTCGGCATACGGCCGGAGGATCTCTATGACAGCAGCCTCGAATCCGGCCGCAAGTATCAGACGATACCGGCAAAGGTGACTTCGATCGAGGAGCTCGGCTCCGAACATATCGTCCACCTGAACATCGACGCGGTCCGGGTGGACTCCGGCGATCCGGACGCGGTGGAGGATTATGGCCTGGCATCGAACGCGGTGGCGAGATTCGAGCCGACCAGCGCCATCCACTCCGGCTCGGAAATCCGGTTGGCCGTGGATGATACCAAGCTCCATTTCTTCGATCCCGAGACGCATCTGGCGATCTGAAGGACTGCGGCAGAGCCGGCAGGCGAGAGCGAGGCGCCTGCGAATGAAGACTTCTGAATGAACCAGACGATCGTCCGCATTGTGCGGCCGATCTTAAAGAAGGAGGAGAGAATGACGTTTCGGATAAAACCCGCGATGCTGAAAATGGCCGCGGCCGCCTGGTTGCTTGGCGCAACCGGCGCCATGGCGGACACCACGCTGGAGTTCACCCAGTGGTGGGAGCCTGAGCTGCCCGCAGGCTCCTTGCGGAAAATCATGGACGAATTCGAGGCCGCGAATCCCGGGATCAAGGTGACGCTGGTCAGCGGCCCCTATGCGACCACGCGAGACCAGATCTCGGTTGGTGCCGCGACGGGAACGCTTAGCGACGTCGTTGGTCTCGACGGCGCCTGGGTCAACAATTTGAACGCGCAGAACGCGCTGGCCGACATGAACCCGATGATGGATGCGAGCGGCTTCGACAAAGCCCAGGTCGCGGACATCATCAAGGTGGACGGCAAAGCGGTGATGTTTCCCGTGGCTTCGTTCGTCTATCCGGTGTTCGTGAATTTGGACCTCGCCGCCAAGGCGGGCGTCACCAAGCTGCCGTCGACCCGCGCGGAGTTCCTCGAAGCCGCCAAGAAGATGACCCATGCCGACAAGAACCAGTATGGCTGGGTGCTGCCGCTGTCGCTGCAAACGCCGTCCGGTGTCCAGAACGACATGACGTCGTGGGTCTGGGCATCGGGTCAATCGATGATGGCTGACGGCAAGCCGGCTCTCGAGGCAAAGCCGGTGGTGGATATGCTGACCTTCGTCAAATCGCTCAATGACGCGGGCACCATCTCGCCCGGCATCGCCACCAAGACCGAACAGGAAAAGGTCGAGGAATTCGTCAACGACCGGGTCGGGATGATGATCGACTCGCTCGCGCATGTGAACCTCATCCGCCAACGCAATCCCAAGCTGAACTTCGACCTCATCCCGGTCCCGGTCGTGGAGGACTATAGCGGCAAGCGCGGCCTGCCATACGCCTCCTGGGGCATCGGCATCTCCGCGGGCTCGAAACATCAGGAGGAGGCGTGGAAGCTCGTCCAATACCTGATGAGTGAAAAGGTGAACGCCAAGCTCGTGTCGCTGGCCAACGCCTTCCCCGGCAACGTCAACGCCAAGCCCGATTTCGTGACTTCCGACAAGGCTTTCGGCAAGGCTTTCGAAATCTTCAAGACCGGCTATCTTGCCAATGAGTTCACGGGCCTGCCGGTGGCGGAAGACCTGATGACCCAGTTCGACGTGCAAGCCCAGAAGATGCTCGCCGGCGAACAATCTCCGGAAGAAGCCGCGGCCAATGCTCAAAAGGGCTGGATAGCGAAATTCTGATCGGCCTGTTTTGCGATCTCTACCGGGCGGCCTGACTTCGGGCAGGCCTCCCGGCAACAACGCATCGGCAATGCGAGACGGACCCGTTTCCGAAGCTCCCCTTCTCTTGAAGGCGTGTCCCAAGGTTGGCATATGACCCCGCAGAAGCGCTCCCACCATAGGCTGAAACGAGCGGTCGCACCCTATCTCTACCTGTCGCCCTCGCTCATCATCATTGGCCTGCTGATGCTGCTGCCGATGGTGACGGTGATTGGCTATTCGTTCCAGAACAGCGCGGTACTGCGGCGCGACCCGTCCTTTGCCGGACTGAAACATTACCAGGCGATCTTTGCCGATCCCGTGTTCTGGGCTTCGCTGTGGCACACGCTCTACTTCACCTGCATGAGCGTCATCTTCCACATGACCATCGGCATGATCTTCGCGCTCATGCTGAACAGCGACCGCATCAATCCGACGCTGCGCAATGTCCTGCGCGTGCTCTACATCCTGCCCTGGCTATTCACCGCCGTGATCATCGCGGTGATCTGGCGCCTGCTGCTCGAGCCCAACGGCGTGGTGAACAGCATCCTCATGCAATTGGGCATCATCGGTTCCAAGGTCGAGTGGTTTTCCTCGCCCGAGACCGCGCTGCACGCCGTCACCTTCGCCAATATCTGGGCGGGCTACCCGCTTTTCATGGTCAGCCTGCTCGCAGGCCTGCAGGGCATTCCCAAGGATTTCTACGAGGCCGCCGATATCGATGGCGCGAAGGCCTACCAGAAGCTGATCTTCATCACCATTCCGCAGTTGATGCCGATCATCATCAGCATCTCGCTGCTCGATTTCATCTGGACCATGCAGGTCTTCCCGTTGATCTGGATAACGACGGGCGGCGGTCCGATTTACTCGACCGAGGTGCTGAGCACCTACACCTACAAGCTGGCGTTCTCGAGCTACAACCTGTCCCAGGCGGCGGCGAGCGCCGTGATCATCCTGCTGATCTCTCTTGGCCTGACACTGTTCTACATCCGCTATCAGAAGGCTCGGTAGTCACCATGAGGAAAAGGCACACGCCGAAAGACCGGCTGATCACCGTCGCGCTGCATGTCGCGCTTGCCGCCGGGCTGTTTTTCGCGGCATTCCCGATCTACTGGATGCTGAGCAGCTCGTTCAAATCGAATACCGAAATCTTTGCCCTGCCGCCAACCATCCTGCCGAAGGCGTTCACGCTGGAAGCGTATGCGGCCATCCTTGGCGACCCAGTAAAACTGCGCTTCTTCTTCAACAGCTACTTCGTGGCCGGAGCGGTGACCGTGCTGACGGTGCTGATCGCGTTGCTGGCAGCCTATGGGTTCAGCCGCTTCAACTTCCGCGGCAAGGGCAGCCTGAACACGCTCATCATCAGCACGCAGACGATTCCGCCGATCACGCTTCTGATCCCCTTCTTCGGGCTCGTCGTCTCGTATGGCATCTTCGACACCTATATCGCGCTGATCGTGACCTACCTGGTGTTCACGCTGCCCTACGCGATCCTGCTGATGACCGGGTATCTCAACACCTTGCCGCGCGATCTCGACGAGGCCGTCGCCGTCGACGGCGGCAGCAGCTGGACCGCACTCTGGCGGGTGATCGTCCCGATCTCGCTTCCCGGCATTGTGGCGACCTCGGTCTATACCTTCCTGTTGTGCTGGAACGAGTTCCTCTTCGCGCTGACGCTGACGAAGTCGACCTCCATGCGCACTGTCCCGATCGGCATCCAGCTGCTGATGGGGCAGCACGCTTTCGAATGGAACCAGATGATGGCGATGAGCGTGCTCGGCTCGCTGCCGCTCCTGCTCATCTACCTTCTTGCCCAGAGGTACTTCCTCGCTGGGATGACCGCGGGCTCGGTCAAGTAGATGTCCATCCCATGAAGACCCAGAACGACATCACGGAATGGGCGGTATCAAGGATTGAAAGGATGAACGTGAAAGACCTCAAAGTCGGCTGCCAGACCTTCACCTGGGAAATGCTCGGAGACCGTTTTGCCGGAGGCCCGGACGATCTCCTGAAGGCCATTTCCAATGGCGGCTATGCCGGCATCGAGATCACCGACACGATGATCGGCCGCTATGCCGGCCAGCCGGCGGAATTCGCCGCCGCGCTGAAGGCCTCCGGCCTGACGCTGGTCTCCTTCGCCTTCGGTTCGAAGAGCGGCTTCACGCTGAAGGACCAGATCGGCGCCGACCTCGAAACCGCCAGGCGATGGATCGACTTTGCCGCGGCCTTTCCGGGCGCGCTTGTCTCGATGGGCTCTGCGACCGTCGTCTCCGACGGGCCTCGCGACGACAAGTTCGCCATTGCGGCGGAAGTCTATAACAAGGCCGGCGAGATCGGCCGCAAAGCCGGCGTCCAGGTCGCGGTGCATCCAAGCTCGCACCACAACACGCTGCTCTTCGACCGCGCAGACTACGACCGGATCTTTTCCCTGCTCGACGCCTCGCTGGTCGGCTGGGTGCCGGACACCGGGCACATATTGCGCGGCCACAAGGACATGGCCGACACGCTCACCACCTATAGCGACCGCATCCGCTACGTGCACCTGAAGGATGTCGATGCCGGCGGCACCTGGGCGATGCTCGGCAAGGGCGTCTGCGACACGGCGAAGGTGATCGAGATCGCGAGCGCGGCGCCCAACTTCAACGGCTGGCTGGTGCTGGAGGAGGAATCCGAGACCGCCGCCGCCGATCCAGCCGGCGCGGTCAAGACCAACCGCCAGACCATGCGCGGATACGGAGCCTGAGACGATGATCCGCAAGAAAGACCGTCGCCTTCGTGTCGGTGTGCTCGGCTGCGGGCCGATCGCGCAGTTCGCGCATCTGGAATCCTGCGCGAAGGCAAGCAGTGCTGACCTCTATGCGATCTGCGACGCCGCGCCCGATCTGCTCGCGCGCATGGGCGCGACCTACGAGCCCGAAAGAATGTATGGCGACTATGACGAGATGCTCGCAGACCCGCAGTTGGAAGCAGTGATCGTCGCCACGTCGGATGCCTATCACGTACCGATGTCTATCAAGGCGCTGGAGGCCGGCAAGCATGTGCTGTGCGAAAAGCCGATCGGCGTCTCGGTCGAGGAAGGCGAAAAGCTGGCCGAAGCGGTCAAGCGCTCGGGCAAGGTGCTGCAGGTCGGGCACATGAAGCGCTTCGATCCGGCGCTGGAAGCGGCGCGCGATTTCGTCCGCGACGAGATGGGCGAGATCCTGGCGCTGAAGGCCTGGTATTGCGATTCCACGCATCGCTACACCAACACCGACGCGGTGCAGCCGCTGCCGGTGACCAGCAAGCTGGCGCGGAAGCCGGCCGGCAACCCGAAAGCCGATCTCAGGCAATATTTCATGCTGGCGCACGGCTCGCATCTCGTCGACACGGCGCGCTTCCTCGCCGGCGAGATCACCGCCGTGCGGGCGCGCCTCAACAAGCGTTTCGGCGCATATTGCTGGTTCGTCGAAACCGAGTTCGCCAATGGCGCGCTCGGCCATCTCGATCTCACCGTCGCCTTGCGCATGGACTGGCACGAAGGTTTCCAGCTCTATGG
>NZ_RZOI01000324.1:0-6480 GCF_004022645.1 Mesorhizobium sp. M4A.F.Ca.ET.020.02.1.1
CCGCCGGAGAGCACCGGCGGCAGCACATGCATGCGCTCGCCAAGACCGACCCATTTCAGCAATTCGGTCACGTCGGTGCGGTAGCTCGCCTCCTCGCGCCCGCGCACGCGCAGGGGCAGGGCGACGTTCTCATAGGTGGTCATATGGTCGAGCAGGCGAAAATCCTGGAACACGACGCCGATGCGGCGCCGCAGATGCGGCAGCTCGCTGCGCGAGATGCGCGAGCGGTCCTTGCCGAAGATGGTGATCAGCCCGCGCGTCGGCTTCAGCGACATGAACAGAAGGCGCAGCAGCGTCGTCTTGCCGGCGCCGGAAGGCCCGCTCAGGAACTGGAAGGAGCGCTCCGGTATGTGCAGGGAAATGTCGCGGAGGATTTCCGGACCCATGCCATAGCGGAGGCCGACATTTTCGAAGCGGATCACGTTCGGCGACCTGGAACTTGCGGCGGCGAAACGCCAGCCCTTTCTCTCAAAAGACCATCGGCCCGCATGGTTAACCCTTGGTTAATTTTTGATGCTTTTCGATGCATCACCGGGGTTCCGGTGGGGAAGCGTTAACCATTTGCGTTTACCCAAAAGAAACGAACAGCGAACAGGTGCTTTCAGTACTGGAGCCATATGGCTAAGGATCGAACCGCGCGCCCGGTTTCCGGCGAAATCATGGCCGGGCTGGGGACAAGTGCCGCGCTGCAACCGCGCGGGCCGGTGATCGACATCGTCGATGCCGATTACGAGGTGCTGCCGCGTCTTTCCGCTATGCCGGAAGCGCCGGCGGCGTCGCCTTCCCGCGCGACCGCCACGCCTACCATCGAAGGTATGGACATGCTGCGCAAGCCGGAGGCTGCGACCGAGCGGCAGCCGGCATCGCGCGGCGGACCGCTTTTCTGGATTGCCGGCGTCAGTGCGGCGCTGGCCGCCTTCTGGGTCTCCGGCGGCCATGCGCTGGTTCGTCAATCGCCGTTCTGGAAGGCCGCGCAACCGGCGGCGGTGTTCAGCATATCGGACATCACGTCGCGCATCGACGCGTCGGGGCTGAAACCTGTGTTGTTCGTCGACGGCGAAGCCGCCAATGACGGGGCGCAGGCCGCGCAAATGCCGCCGCTGGAGATCCGCGTCACCGGCAATGACAGCCAGGTCACCCGCTATACGCTGGGGACATCCGGCCGCTCGCTGGCGCCCGGCGAAAGATTTGGCTTTTCCAGCCGCCTCGATGTGCCTAGAAACGGCGTGAAGGCCGTGGCGGTCAACTTCGCCGGCTAAGGCGGAACAGCATCGCGCGATCCGGCGCAAAATCAAGAAGTTCTACAGCGCGTTCGCTGGCCTGAAGGTCGCGGTCCTGTAGGCAAAACGCCTGGAGGGCGAAAATGCCAGTTGTGCGCGGCAAGGATATCGAGGTCCTGTTTTCGGCGTCGGCGATCGCCCGCCGCAATCTCGAGCTCGCCAAGGAGATCGCCGGGCGCGACTACCATGACCTCCTGGTGATCTCGGTGCTGAAGGGATCGTTCATCTTCGCCGCCGACCTGATCCGGGCCATGCACGATGTCGGCCTGTCGCCCGAGGTCGAGTTCATCTTCATTTCCAGCTACGGCGCCGGAACCACCAGCGGCGAGGTGAGGGTGCTACGCGACATCGACAACGAGGTCGCCGGCCGTGACGTGCTCCTGATCGACGACATCCTTGAATCCGGCAAGACGCTCTCCTTCACCCGCGACCTCATGCTGTCGCGCGGCGCCAGAAGCTGCGCTATCGCCGTGCTGCTCGACAAGCGCATGCGCCGCCAGACCGCACTCAACGCAGACTATGTCGGCTTCGACTGCCCTGACTATTTCGTCGTCGGCTACGGCATGGACGTCGCGCACGCCTTTCGCGAATTGCCCTTTGTCGGAATCGTCAAGGGCGACGCCTAGGCATTCTCGGGGCGCTGGAGCGAATTCTGAAAAGGCCTCATCGACGTTTCAAATTTTCAGAAAACGTCAACGTTTCACCGCCATGTATCTTGCCATGGCAAAGCTTCTGATCGTCGAGGACGATGAATCCGTCCGCACTCTCGCCGCCCGCGCGCTCGAACGCGACGGGCACAGCGTGGCAGTCGCCTGCGATGGCGCCCAGGGCCTTTCTCTCATCGAGGCGGCGCGGGGCGGCTATGACCTCGTCGTCTCCGATATCCGCATGCCGGAGATGGACGGCATCGAGATGGCCACCGCGGCGGCGGCGCTGTTCCCGTCGATGAAGATCATGCTGATGACCGGCTATGCCGACCAGCGCGAGCGCGCCGAGGAATTGAACGGCATTATCCTCGACGTCATGCAGAAGCCTTTTACCCTCGCCGAAATCCGCGCCCGCGTCGGACGCGCCCTGAACTGCTTCGCCTGAGGTTCCGCGCCGGAGGCCCGCCCGGCACGATAGTCCAGGAATCGCATTGCGTTCACGTCGCGGTGGTCGGCGATCACGCCGTGTCGCCTGTCGGCACGAGCAACGGCGGAGCTGCTCTTAGCCGCTCGGTGCGGAAGGCAAGCAGGCCGGCGCCAATGATAAGGGTGGCACCCAGCACGGTCGCCGAGTGTGGCACCTCGGCGAAGAACAGGAAGCCCCACAGCGGCGACCAGATGATGCCGGTATATTCAAAAGTGGCGACGCGGTTGGCCTGCGCAAGCCGGTAGGCCTGCGACAGCAGGATCATGCCGGCCGAGGCGACGAAGCCGCAGGCCGCCATCTTGAGAAGGTCGGGCAATGCCGGCCAGATCCAGGGCCGCACCAGGAATTCGAGGCTGGGGTGGACGGCGTGCTCTATCCCGGCAAGCCGGAACAGGCCGGCGACGAGCAGCGCACCGGTCAGGTAGGCGCCGTTCTGGTAGAACGCCATGACGGTGGAGGATTCGGTGTCGCTTATCTTGCGGGCCATCAGCTGCGAGAGGCCGTAGAGGAAGGCGGAGCCGAGCGACAGGAGCGCCGCCCAGTCGAACAGTCCGGCGCCCGGCCGCAGCATGACGAGGACGCCGAGCAGACCGATCAGGACAGTCGCCAGCGTCTGCCAGGAGACCCGTTCGCCAAGATAGGGCCCGGCAAGCGCCATGATGAACAGCGGCGCCATGAAATAGAGCGCCACCGCGTCGGCCAGCGGCAGGGCGGCGATCGCCAGATAATAGGACGTATAGGACGCGAACTGGATGAAGGCGCGCAGCGTCAGCGTGCCGAAGCGCTTCGAGAGCAGGGCTTTCAGCCCGACATCGGCGTGCACGATAACGATCAGGATCGGCAAGGCGACGATAGCGCGGATCGCCATGACCTCGGTAACCGGGTAGAGGCCCGACACCGCCTTGACGAGCGGATCCTGGAGCGAAAACACCAGCACGCCCAGACAAAGGCTCAGGATGCCAAGCACCATCCTGTTCTGCATAGGATTCGGCCCCCCGATTCGCGCGATCCCAAACCGACGCATGCGGTAAAAAAGAACCCGCCACCGTTCCAGGCAGCGGGTATGAGTGAGGACTCGATTGGTCCGCAGCCGGTTTCAAGGGCTGCATATCCAATGGGTGAGGCGACTATCCTCCGGCGTTTGACATGTTGCAAACGAATTGGAATGATGCCAGCAATCAAAATTGCTTATGGTGGATGCGATGAAGCCGACGCTCGACAGCGATCTCCTGCGCACCTTCGTTGCGGTGGCCGAAACCGGCAATTTCACCAAGGCGGCGGAGCAGGCGGGCCGTACCCAGTCGGCGGTGTCGATGCAGATGAAGAAGCTCGAGAGCATGGTTGGCGACAGCCTGTTCGAGCGCGGCTCGCGCGGCGTGGCGCTGACACGGCGCGGCGGCGAGCTGATCGGCAATGCCAGGCGCATCGTTTCGCTGCTCGACGAGACGGCAGCGTCGATGGCGGCGGCGCCGCTTGGCGGCCCGGTGCGCATCGGCATTCCCGAAGAGTATGGCCATGCCATACTGTCGCGCGCCCTTGGCGCGTTTTCGACGCGCCACCCGAAGGTCGAGGTGACGGTGCGCTACGCGCATTCGGGCGCGCAGACAGCGGCGGTTACCGCCGGCGAGCTCGACCTTGCGGTTGTCTTCGAATGGCAGGATCTCGCGGGCGGCGAGGTGCTGATGCACGACCCGACCGTCTGGGTGACGTCCGAGACGCACCACAGGCACGAGGAGCGGCCGGTGCCGATCGCGCTCTACAGCCGTGACGGCTGGTGCCGCGACTTCGCCATCAAGTCGCTGGAACAGCGCGGCCTTGCCTATCGCGTCGCCTACACCAGCGACACCAATGGCGGCCTCAAGCTCGCCGTCACCTCCGGCCTGGCGATCGCGCCGATCTCGCGCAGCAACATCCCGGCAGGCTGCCGCGAGCTGACCGCCGCCGACGGCTTCGGCGACATCGATTCCTCCAATGTCGTGCTGCACCGCAATCCGCTCGCCGCCGGCGAAGCGATCGACAGCATGGAGAATGCCATCCGCGAGGCGTTCACGCTGACGCCCGGCGCGCTCCTCGACGCCTGACTTGCGCTGCTTCAATCCGGTGGGGCGGTGGCGGCTCCGTTCCTACCCTGGCGGCGTGCTCTCGGAGAAGGTCAGACGGTTGCCGAACGGGTCGTCGACGGTGACCTCTCTCGTTCCCCAGGGCGTCTCTTCCAACCCCGGCCTGGCGTAGCGGTATTTCTTCACCGTCAGCTCCCGATGCAGCGCCGCTATGTCGGCCACTTCGACGCGGATATGGGAGCCCGGCGAACCGTCGCCATGATGCTCGCTCAGATGCAACTCGCAGCCGTCGCGGGCAATGCCGGTGTAAAGCGGCGCACTGTCGTCGAAACGGTGCTCGAACCGCACCTCGAAGCCGAGGAAGCCGAGATAGAATTCATGCGCCTTGGCGACGTCGAATATGCGCAATATCGGAGTGACGGCACCGAGCTTCGGCATGGCGTTGCGACCGTTGGGAAGGGGCGGGCTATTTCAGTTCCAGCAGCCGTTCGAGATAGCTGCGTTCGATGTCGGGGCTGAGCGCGTTGCCGAGCCGCTTCCGGATCGCTTCCAGGATCTGGCGCGCGCGCTGGACATCGATCTCGTCAGGCACCTTCACCGAATTGCCGTCGTCGGGCCCGCGCGTGGCGCGCGGTCGGCCGAGCGGGTCGCGGTCGGCATCCTGCTGGCGGCCGCCCTGCTCGCTGCCGCCCTGGTCGCCCTGCATGGCCTGCAGCTGCTTCATCATGTCCTTGGCGCCACGGCGCAGCGCCTCCAGCGCGCGGCCCTGATGGCCGACGGCCTGGTCGCCGTCGCCTTCGCCGAGCGCCTGCTCGGCATTGCCCATCGACTTGCCGGCATCGCCAAATCCCTCATTGGGCTGCATGCCCATGCCTTCCAGGCCCTTCTTCAACTGCTCGAGGTCGTTTTGCAGCTTGCCCTGGCCTTCCTGCAACTGCTTCAGGGCGTCGGCGAACTCCTGCGGCGTCATCTGCCTCGGACGCGCGAGCGGGTCGCGATCCTCGCCGGGGCCAGGCCTGTCCTCGTCCTGGCCGCCGCCGTTCTCGCCGAGCTGCTCGTCGCGGTTCTCGCCGCGCTGGCGCTGGCCGCGCTGCATCTGGTCCATGCGGAAGGTGTCGTTCATCATCTCCTGCTGGCGCCGCATGATCTCGCCCAGCTTGTCCATCTGCTGGCGCATCTCGCTGTCCTGCTCGCCGCCCTGCTGCTGGCGGCCGGCCTGCAGGTTGTTCATCATGTCCTGCAATTGCGACAGCAACTGCTGGGCGCGGTCGCGATCGCCGGATTTGGCCAGGTTCTCGATCTCGTCCATCATCCTCTCGATGTCGCTCTGGCGCAGTTCCTGGCCGTTCTGCTGCATCTGCGGCGCGTTCGGGTTCTGCTTGGCGCGCTCGGCGAACTCCTGCAGGAACTCGTTCATGGCCTCGCGCAGTTCCTTCATCGCCTTGTCGATCTCTTCGTCGCTGGCGCCCCTGTTGATGGCATCCTGCAGCGCCTGCTGCGCCTGGCGCAGCCGCCGCTCGGCGGCCGACAGATTGCCCTCCTCGATGCCGAGCGCGATTTCCCAGAGATAGGACACGACATTGCGCAGCTGGTCGTCATTGTCGGCCATCTTCAGCCGGCTGCGGGCGCTCATGATCGCGAGGTAGTGCGCCATGTTGTCGAACGTGTCCTCGGGGCGCAGCGTGATGGCATCCATCAGCTCGAGCACGCGCGGCTTCGAATTGGCGTCGAGCCCAAGCATGCGGCGCTGCTCGATCACTGCGCGCGCCAGCGGGTTGGCGAAGGGCCGCTCCGGCATCATCAGCGTCTTGGTCTCGCTGGTCGCGGTGTGGCCGGCGTCGTCGGTAGCGGTGAGCGTCAGCTTGATGCTGCCACCGGACCAGACGTGCTCGGTCAGGTCCTTGCTGGTCTTGGCGGCGTTGCCCTTGCCGCCACGCCGCGGCACCGCCAGCGGCATGTCGGGCGGGCCATAGAGAGGATGCGCGTTGGGTGCCTGCGGGTCGGCG
>NZ_RZOI01000325.1:0-6472 GCF_004022645.1 Mesorhizobium sp. M4A.F.Ca.ET.020.02.1.1
GAGGCGGAAGCGCCAGAACTCGTCGACCGTGGGCAGCGCCGGGCGCTTGACGGCCAGGAAGATCGCCGCCGGCACAGCGGCGATGGCAAAACGCAGCGCGCCGAGCTCCAGCGGCTGGAAGGCCTCGAGGCCTGCACGGATCGCCGGGAAGGCGGAGGCCCAGCCGACCACTGTGAGCGCGACCGCGATGGCCGCCGTGGTGTCCATTCGCTGTGTCTGATTCAACGTACCGGCATAGGCGGTCATCGCTATATCCTCGTTGCTTGGCTCCATGAGGCTAGAAGACCGCATCAACCGTCGATTGACAAACGACCAATTCGAGGGTCACCTGTGAGCATGGATCACAGCTCGAACCAGTTACTCCCGTTGGAGACCTTGCGCGCTTTCGATGCTGCGGCGCGAACGGGGAGCTTTTCGGCGGCGGCCGAGAGGCTGAACCTCACCCATGGCGCCATCAGCCGGCAGATCGCCAAGCTGGAGGACTGGCTGGGGCTGAAAGTGTTCGAGCGCAACGCGCGCGGCGTGACGCTGACCAATGAGGGCAACCGGCTGCATCTGAGAACCACCGAGGCCTTCGCGCTGATCTCGGTCAATTCCGACCGCTGGGTGGAGCCGCGCGGCACCGCGGTGGTGCGGCTGGCCTCGATCCCCTCGGTCAGCGGCCTGTGGCTGATGCCGCGCATGGCGGCGCTCGAGAATAGCCCGACCCGGCTGCGCATCGTGCTCGATGTCGACAACCGCCAGGCGGACCTCGCCGACGAAGGCATCGACCTTTCGGTGCGTTGCGGGCGCGGTCGCATTCCCGGCCGGGTCTCGGTGCAGCTGTTCGAGGAGTACATCTTCCCGATCGCCTCGCCGGAACTGGCGGGGGAAATAGGGCACGGCAACCCTGCCCGGCTGCTCAAGTTCCCGCTGATCAACGATTCCGACGCATCCGCCTGGCGCGCCTGGCTCGCGGCGCAGGATATCGACTACCGCCCTCGTCCGCAGGATCGACGCTTCGAAGATTACAATCTGGTGCTCGACGCTGCGGCGCACGGGTTGGGCATCGCGCTGGCGCGGCCGCCACTGACGCAGGCGCAACTCAAGACGGGCCGGATCGTCGCCGTCGATGACCGCACCGCGCTCAATCCGGTGTCCTACTGGCTCGACCGGCCCGTCGGCCGCCCGCGCGCCGCCGCGGCAGACCTTGCGCGGCGCATTGCGGCACAGGCAGGCCTTGCGACTGAAAAACTCGAAGCCTTCCTGCAGGACGACGCGTAGAGCCGGTCAGACCCGGTCAGCGAAGCAGCAACAGCGCGATGGTGGTGATCGTCGCCGAGAGCAGCGCCGTTAAGATCGACATCATCCACAGCGGCGGTTGGGTGGGTTCCGACGATCGAGCGTTGCCAGGTCGGACGGCCGCGCCACGTGGCCTGGGCGCGTTGGAATTGGCCGCAACCAGCACAGAAGAGGAAACCGCGATCGTCGACACCGGCAATGACGGTGGCGCCGTGGTCCTCGCCATGCTGTCGGCGATTGGCGGCTGGAGTGAGGTCAGGCGGCGCGGACCCTGTTCGGCTTCCGCGGCCGGCCTGCCGGCCGGAACACCGGCCGGGCTAAGATCTGCATCCGGTTCAATGACCGCCCGGTAGGCATCCTCGATCTGGTCGGAAGACAGGTGTTGGGTCGGGTGAGCGGGAGGCCTCGCCAACGAGCCGTTCAAGGCCTGCGCGGCGAGCTGCGCCGAAGACGCGGCCGACGGCGCCGGCGGCTGGACGAGCGCCTTGACCAGCGCGGTGGTCGCCGGATCGGCCTTGGCCGATGGCACCGGCTGCGGCGTCAGCGCCTGCTTCAGCAGCGACGTCAGGCGGGTGGAGGAAATGTCCATGCCGGCTCCCAGCAACCATTATGCTGTTGGAGCGATACTCCACGAGCATTGCGTCAAGCTTGACCTTGCCTGCGATTTGTGGCGATTGAATCCCATGAACCCAAGCGTCATTTCATGATGAACCGTTTTGAAGGCCCGGGCGGCAAGGAAGCCCGCATCCGCTATCTCGACGGCGACTTCCAGGTCACCAGTCCGGGCGCGTTCGTGCGGTGCGCCGTGACCGGCGAGAGCATTCCGCTGGACGAGCTCAAATACTGGAGCGTCGCCCGGCAGGAGCCTTACGCCAACGCCACTGCCTCGCTGCGCCGCGAGATCGAGATGCACCCGGAAATGCGCAGCCGGGGATAGCACGTCTCACCGCCGCAGCTTGCGCTGCCGCCACGCATCAAGCGTCTCGTCGATGATGCGCTCGGGCACGTGGTCGAGCTCGAACACAGCGTCGATCTCCAGTACCTCGAGTTGATCCAGGAACTCTTGCGACGCGCCATGACGCAGCCGGGCCGCGTCCTTGGCCGTGGTGACGAGGCGAAGACCGTCGCGCTTCGCTGTCGCCGCCAGTTCGGCAAGCTCGTCCTCGGCATAGAAATGGTGGTCCGGGAAGGATTTGGCGAGCACGACGTCGCCGCCGGCCTGGCGCAGCGTGCCGAAGAATTTCTCGGGATGGCCGATGCCGGCAAAGGCGAGGAAGCGCTTGCCGGCGAAGCGTTCACGGGCGCGAGGCTCGGTATGCGCCTCGAAGATCGGCCGGCCGGCGCGCGCCGCTTGGCGCACCACCGGATCGGCCGCCGTCCCCTCGCCCATCTTGAGCAGTGCGCTGGTGAAGACCAGTTGGTCGACGATGTTTGCCCTCAACGGTCCGCCGGGGATGACGCGGCCATTGCCGATGCCGTAGCGCGTGTCGACGACGACCAGCGCGAAGTCGATATGAAGGCGCGCGCTTTGGAAGCCATCGTCCATGATGAGGAAGTCGCAACCGAGCTTTTCCATCAGCAACCGGGCGCCGGCAGCACGGTTCGGCGTCACCGCCACCGGCGCATGCTCGGCCAGAAGCAGCGGCTCGTCGCCGACATGCCTGGCGGCGTCGTGATGCAGATCGACGATATGCGGCTCACCAAAAGAGCCGCCATGGCCGCGCGACAGGAAGCCGGGACTGAGCTGCATGCGCTTGGCTTGCCTCGCCAGTGCGATCGCCACCGGAGTCTTGCCGCTGCCGCCGACGGTGAAGTTGCCGACGCACAGCACCGGCGCCTCGACCTTTTCGCGCGGCGCATGCCGCATCCGGCGGCCGGCCAGGAGCGCGTAGGCCGCCGACAGCGGCGACAGCGCCAGAACGCGCCAGTCCGGTTCTTCCCACCAGAAGGGCGGTGCTTCGGAGGTCACGCTACCTCCCGTTGGCGCCCTTCAGGCGCGACTTCACGATCAGGGGCTGGATATAAGGCTCCAGCGACTTCAGCGTGCGCGCCAGCGCGCCGCGCATCTCGTCGACGGTGGCGGCGCCGGCCGCCATCATCTCGTGGCGCGCCACCTCGTTGCTCAGCAGGAAGTTGACGGCGCCGGCCAGCATGTCGCGATCGCGCACCAGCTTGGCGCCGCCACTGTCGAGCAGGCGCTGATAGGCCTCGCGGAAATTCTGCACGTTGCGGCCGGCAAGCACCGCCGTCTCCAGCATCGCCGGCTCGAGCGGGTTCTGGCCGCCCTCGGAGGTCAGCGAGCGGCCAACGAAGGCGATTTCCGTCAGCCTGAGATAGAGACCCATCTCGCCGATCGTGTCGCCGAGCAGGATGTCGGTATCGGCCGTGATCCTGTCGCCCTTGCTGCGGCGGGCGAGCTTCAGGCCCATGCCGGAAATCTGCGCGGAGAGCGCCTCGGCGCGATCGGGATGGCGCGGCACGATAATGGTGAGCAGCCCAGGGTGGCGCCGATGCAAGGTGGCGTGCACTTCGGCCGCCACGACCTCCTCTCCGTCATGGGTCGAGATCGCCGCCCAGGTCGGCCGCTCGCCGATCTGCCGCCTCAGCGAGGCGAGCGCCCGTTCGTCGACCGGCGGCGGGGCGGTATCCACCTTGAGGTTCCCCGACACCGTGACCGGCCGGGCACCGAGCGTGCGGAAGCGCTCGCCGTCGACATCCGACTGGGCAACGACATGGGCAAGGTTCTCGAATAGCGCCTCGGCGATGTTGGCGCGCTTCTTCCAGGACGAGAAGGAACGGTCGGACAGCCTGCCATTGACCAGCACCTGCGGCACGCGGCGGGCGCCGAGCTCCAGCATGGTCATCGGCCAGATCTCCGATTCGGCGATGATCGCGAGGTCGGGCCGCCAATGGTCGAGGAAGCGGCTGACTGCGGGTTTCAGGTCGAGCGGCACGTATTGGTGGATGATGCGGTCGCCAAGCCGCTCGTCGACGACCTGCGCGGAGGTGACCGTGCCGGTGGTGAGCACGATGTTGACGCCGTAGTCGAGGATGCTCTCGACCAGCGGCACGACTGCGAGGGTCTCGCCGACGCTGGCCGCGTGGATCCAGATCATCGGCCCTTCAGGGCGTGGACGGCCGGCGACGCCATAGCGCTCGCGCCGGCGCACGCGGTCCTCCTTGCCCCTGGACGTGCGCCAGGCGACGTAAGGACCGATCAGCGGATAGGCGGCGGCGCCCGCGTAGCGGTAGGCCGACAGCATGGTGCGCGCCCAGCGCCCGCTCATTTCAGGCCGTCCACGAGGCGATAAACCTCGGTCGTTGCCGCGTTGATCGCGGCGGTGACTTCCTGGCGCTTGCGTTCCATCTCGGCGTCGTCGGCATCGGCCGGCACGAATACCGGCGGCCCAACGATAACCGCTGAGCGGCCGAAAGGCAGGTTAATGGTGGTTTTGTCCCAGCTTTTTTCAAGCACCTTGCGGCGGCTGGTGGCGATCGCCGAAGGCAGGATCGGCCGGCCGGACAGTCGCGCCAGAAGCACGATGCCCATTCCGGCGTCGCGCGGCGTGCCGTGCGGGATGTCGGCGATCATGGCCACGTTCTTGCCGGTGCTAAGCGATTTCTTCAGGGCAATCAAAGCCTTGGCTCCACCCTTGTCGAGATGCCTTGAACTGTCGCGCCCCCCCGAGCCGCGCACCGCCTCGATGCCGAACTTCTCAAGCATCAGCGCGTTGAGCTCGGCGTCGGCGCTGCGCGAGACCATGGCGACCAACGGCCTGCCCTTGGGATAATACGCAGGCGTCAGCAGATGCTGGCCGTGCCAGAGCGCGATGATGCCGGGCTCCAGATGCGCGTAGGCGCCGCCGGCGACCTGAGTCGACCCCTTGACCAGCGGGCTGGTCAGGCGAACCAGACGGACGAAATTGGCGAACAGGCCGGCGATGAAGTTCTTGACGAATCGCGATTGGGCCAGCGGCTCGCGGATCCGGCGCCAGAGCGTGCGGGTCGTGCCGCCGCGCCGCACCGCGGGGCTGGTGACCGGCCCTTTCACCGCTTCATGCTCCATCGGTCTCAACCGGCGGCCCTGCTGTCCGGATCGAGCAGCCGGTGCAGGTGAACGACGAAATAGCGCATGTGGGCATTGTCGACGCTGGCCTGCGCCTTGGCTTTCCATGCCGCGTGCGCGGATTGATAGTCCGGATAGATGCCGACGATGTCGAGCCCATCGAGGTCGCGGAATTCGGTTCCGCCCAGCTTTTTCAGCTCGCCGCCGAACACCAGGTGCAAAAGCTGCTTCTTTCCGTCTTCCACGGCCATGTCGGTCCTTCACATATCGTGAGTTTGCAAAGGTCTAGACCAAAGCCGCCGACTTTGGAACCTTTGATGATGGTTCAACTCTCCAGCCCGGCGATGACGCCGGCAAGCACGTCGAGCAAGGCGCCGCTGCCGGCGGCCAGCGCGCCGTGGTGAATCACCGAGCCGGCATACCGTGGCGGGCGGCCGTGCCGGTCGAGCAAGGCGCCGCCGGCCTCGCGCAGGATGAGGTCGGCGGCGGCGATGTCCCAGTCGTGCGCGTTGGGCTTGACGAAGGTGGCGTCGAGCTTGCCTGCGGCGATCATCGCCAGGCGGTAGGCCAGCGAAGGAATGTAGGGCGTGCGATGCAGCCGGCCCTGCCAGGCTTCCGGCAACAGGTCGACCAGCGGCTTCGGCCCGCCGATATCCACGGTGTCCGCCAACGCCCGCACGCGGATCGACTCGCCGTTCAGGAAGGCGCCTTCGCCGGGCAGCGCCCAATAGGTCTCGTGCTTGGCCGGGCATTCGAGGACGCCGGCGAGTGTTACGCCGTTTTCCACGACCGCGACGCTGACGCACCAGGAATGCAGGCCATCGAGAAAACCGCGCGTACCGTCGATCGGATCGACAACGAAGGTGCGGCGCGCGGCGAGCCTGGCGTGGTCGTCGGCGGTTTCCTCCGACAGCCAGCCATAGTCCGGCCGCGCCTTGAGCAAGGTCTCGCGCAGATAGGCATCTGCCGCATGGTCGGCCTCGCTGACCGGCGAGGTGCCGCCCTTCATCCAGACTTGCGGGCTGTTGCCGAAATAGCGCATGGCGATCGCGCCTGCCTCGCGGGCGGCGTCACGCAGCAGGGCGAGGTCCCCGCGCGCTCCGGCCAGGATGAGCGGGTCACGCG
>NZ_RZOI01000326.1:0-6469 GCF_004022645.1 Mesorhizobium sp. M4A.F.Ca.ET.020.02.1.1
CCAGCGGCACCGCCAGCACGGCGACCGTCGCGACCAGCCTGATCGCGACCAAAGGCCGCGCGACCGCGCCTGACGGAACCGCGGCACCCAGGCGCAGGATGCGACGGCCGATTTCGGCGCGCGCCTCCTCGGCCTCGGCCGGCTGGATCAGGCCGCGCGCCACGTCGCGGTCGAGCTCGGACAGCTGGTCGCGATAGACTTCAAGATCGTTATCACCGGCGCCGGACTCATCCTTGCCGGCGCCGGCCAAAGGCAGCAGCACTGCCAGGCTGGCGCCCAGCGTGAGGATGGCGGCTATGACCCAGAACAGCATGGTTCTTCCAATAACGGCAGAGCCCTGCCCTGCCAACTCAGGCACACTGCGACGCTTTGGCGGCCAATGCGCCGCCCGTCCTTGATCGACGTCAACCGGACAGATTCTAACCGGGCAAAATGTCAGGTCAGCGGCGTCCAGCTGCCGTCGCCGTTGCGGCAGGCGGTGCCGCGCGCCGTGGCGCTGGCAGCGCCGGTGAACACGGTGTGGGTGTATTGCCGGCAGTCCTGCGAGCCTACCCGGTAAGGCTGGGCGGCGACGACTTCGCCGGAATGGCCGGTGCTCTCGCTCTTCCAGGTCACCTTCTGGCCGCTCGCCGTATATTCGAGCGCCTTGTATTCGGCTTCCAGCGCCTTGCGCTTGTCGGTGTCGTCAAGGCTGGAGCCGATCGATCCGCCGACAAGGCCGCCGTTCATGGCCGAAATGATGGTGGTGGCCACCTTGCCGCCGGCCGGGGGCGCGGCAGCCAGCGACGGCTTCGCGTCAGGGCCGCTGCGACCCAGCGTCGTGCAGCCGGAAACGGCCAGCAGTACGGAAACGAGCGCGACGCGAATCTTCATGCCAACAACCGGTTTTCTCGAGAAGGATGAGCTGGGGGCGGCGCCATCGGGAAAATAGGCGTGGCCATAGTGTTGATATTTGTCGGAAATTTGGCCGCGGCCGGCGACCTACGAAGCAATCGAAACGGCGCATACCATGCGCCGCCCATCGATGTCGACCGGGCCCGGCAAGGTATCACTGAAGGCTCCGCAATCGCACCACCGCCTTCAGCCCACCCATGGCGGAACGCTCCAGCGCAAGTGCGCCGCCATATTCGTTGACGAGGTCGGCCACAATGGCGAGCCCCAGCCCGGTGCCGGGCTTGGTCTCGTCGAGCCGGCGGCCGCGCTTCAGCGCCTCGCGCGCGCTGTCCTCGGGAATGCCCGGACCGTCATCCTCGATAGCGATCTCGAACAGGTTTGCGCCGACGCCGTCCTTGCCCGAAACCGGCGCCACCGATACGGCGACGGCGCGCTTCGCCCATTTCATAGCGTTGTCGAGGAGGTTGCCCAGCAGCTCCTCCAGATCCTCGCGCTCGCCGCCAAAGATGATCTCGGTAGCCGGCAGCGACAGCGTGAGACTGGTTTCGGGCTTGAGCTTCTGCAGCACGCGGACCATGCGCTGCACCAGCGGCGCCACCGGCGTGCGGTAGACGACGCTGTCGCGCTGTGCGGCGACGCGCGCCCGCTGCAGATAGTGGTCGACCTGCTTCTGCATCGAGGCGGCCTGCTCGGCGATGAGCTGCCCCTTGGCGCCGCCCAGCGCTCGGCCCTCGTTGAGGAGCACCGCGAGCGGCGTCTTCAGCGAATGGGCAAGGTTGCCGACCTGCGTGCGCGAGCGCTCGACGATGCGCTTGTTGTTCTCGATCAGCGCGTTGGTCTCGTTGGCGAGCGGCTCGATCTCGGCCGGGAAGCGGCCATCGAGCCGCTGCGCAGTGCCTTCGCGCACCATGGCCAGCGCGTTGCGCACCCGGCGCAAGGGCTGCAGGCCGATCAGGATGGCGATGGCGTTGATGGCGATCATGCCGACGCCGAACAGCGACAGATAGGTGAGCAGCCGGCGCTGGAAGCTGGCGATCTCCTGCTCCAGTTCGGTATGGTTGCCCATAACGCGGAAGCGCGCGGCGCGGTTCTTGGCGTCGAGGACGAACTCGCTCTCGAACACTTCGAGCTCCTCGCCCTTGATGCCTTCGGTCGAGTAGCTGCGCTGGAAGTTCGCGTTGAACGGAACCTCGGCGACGGAAGGCGACAGGACGGACGTCGTCATTGAGGAGGAATGGATCTCGCCATGGACGCCCTCGGAGGCCGGCTCCACCGACCAGTACCAGCCGGAATTCGGCTCGGAAAAGCGCAGGTCGCCAAGATCCGGCGCGCCGGTGAGCGCCCCATTTTCGGAAATGCCGACCGAGCCGATCAGATTGAACAGATGCGCCGACAAGAGGCTGTCGAAACCGCGCTCGCTCGCCTGGCGGTAAAGCGTGGTGATGAGGGTGAAGATGACGACCAGGGTCAGGATCGCCCAGATGGTCGAGAAAGCAATGACGCGGAAAGCCAGCGAGCGCGGCCATAGCCGAGCCGAAAAAGGTTTCCTTGCGATTGTAGCGAGCGGTTCCGCCTTACGCCTCCGGCTCACGCATGCGGTAGCCCATGCCGCGCACGGTTTCGATCATGTCGATGCCCATTTTCTTGCGCAACCGGCCGACGAAGACCTCGATGGTGTTGGAATCGCGGTCGAAATCCTGGTCGTAAAGGTGTTCGACCAGCTCGGTGCGCGACACCACCTCGCCCATGTGGTGCATCAGGTAGGCAAGCAGGCGAAATTCGTGCGAGGTCAGCTTCAACGGCACGCCGTCGACATCGGCCTTCGAGGCCTTGGTGTCGAGGCGCAGCGGCCCGCAGGTCAGTTCCGACGAGGCATGGCCGGCGGCGCGCCGGATCAGCGCCCTGACCCGCGCCAGCACTTCCTCAATGTGGAAGGGCTTGGTGACATAGTCGTCGGCACCGGCGTCGATGCCGGCCACCTTGTCGCTCCAGCGGTCGCGCGCGGTGAGGATCAGCACCGGCATCTTGCGGCCGCCGCGGCGCCAGCGCTCGACCACGCTGATACCGTCCATTTGCGGCAGGCCGATATCAAGGACGACGGCGTCGTAGGGCTCGGTGTCGCCGAGGAAATGCCCTTCCTCGCCATCGAAGGCGCGGTCAACGACATAGCCGGCATCGATCAGCGCATCCGACACCTGTCGGTTGAGATCCTTGTCATCTTCGACGACGAGCACACGCATGCCGGAGTTCAAACCTCTTGACGTTCAGCGCAGATATACTGCGATTCCAACAGCTTGGGAAACTTCGATATCAATTCAGCGGAACGACGATCTCGGTGCGGCGCGGGCGCTGCCCATCCTTGCCGGGCACCAGCACGACGATGACGCAGACCGCCTGGCCGCCACGCGTCGCCTGCGAGGCCTTGGCCAGCGTGCCGCCATTCTGCGCCGCCACCTGCTGGCCGATCGCATAGCAGTCCGACGCCGCGACCACGAAGGGCTGCGTGTCGTCAGGCGCGATGGCCGGAGCCGACATCGCCTGCGACGCGAGCAGACCGGCTGCTGCGAGCGCCAGCATCGCGGTTCGGAGATGGGTGCGAAGCGTTTTCATGACAGGCGTTGTAACGCATCGGTGCTGAACGTGAAATGAACGGTAACCGCCTGAAAAACCATGCCTGCAAACACCCCCTGAGCCGCAAAGCCGAGCATTGCGATCTGCCGTTCCCCCCTCAGGCCCGGTGCCGGGCTCATAACCGGAAAACCGCCGTCACGGCTATTGTTTTCGGATGCGGAACTTCCGCCTTTCCCTAGCTAGGATACGAAGGCCCGACGACCAGAGGAGCACGCTATGCGACGTGAACAACTTGCCGAACTTTACCGAGGCTACATCGCGTGTCTCAACGCCCAGGACTGGGCCAATCTAGGCCGGTTCGTCGGCGAGGCGGTGCAGTACAATGGCGAAACGGTGGGACTGTCGGGCTATCGCCGCATGCTCGAAGGCGATTTCCAGGCCATTCCCGATCTCCGTTTCAGCATCGAACTCCTGGTTTGCGAGCCGCCGCGCGTGGCTGCCCGCCTGCATTTCGACTGCACCCCCAAAGGCAGGTTGTTCGGATTGCCCGTGAACGGCAAGCGGGTCAGCTTCGCCGAGAACGTGTTCTACGAATTTCGCGATGCGCACATATGCGAGGTCTGGTCGGTCATCGACAAGGCCGAGATCGCGGCTCAGCTTTAATGCGATCCGTCAGGCGTCTTCCCGCGTGACGGCGCGGAAGCGCAGCAATCCATGATGGACCGCAAGGTCCTCGTCGTAGCGAGCCTCGGCGAACTCCAGCGACAGGCGTGTTTGCCCGCGCGGACCGATGGACAGCGCCGCTCCCGCAAGGCGCGCCTCGATGCGATTCATGATGAGGCGCGTTTCAGCCTCGCCTTGGGCCTTCGACCAGACATGCAGCGTGACAAGCTGATCGGCGTCGTTGTCGGCGCCGGTGTCCTGGTTGAAGGCGCTGGTGTGGCCGCATGTCACATAGGGGAAGGCAGCGTTCTCGGTTGCCCGCTCGAGCAGGCCGGCGCCACCCAGCAGCGCCGTCAGCTTCGCGTCACTCTTCAATCTCTGGAACAAGGCCTGCAGCAAATCGTCGGGCGCCGTCATCGTCGTCTCCGCTCGCCAGTCACGCCTTGGACAATTCCTTGCGCCGCCAAAAGTCTTCACATGCAGCGTAGCCGCGTCGCAAGACCCGCGCCAGACTGCATGATACTTCCTGTCCGGATGATGAATGGCCTGGCGTCAGGAATGCCGGTCGCCTTGCGGCCATTCCGCAAGGCTGGACTGATCTCCGTCAAGACACCGGCGCAGCGCCGCCCTCCTCGGTGCGTCGGGCGATGAACTCGTCGAGCACGCCGGCCGAGGCGGCGGCCGAAGCCGGCGGCTGGAAGTCGGCGAGCAGCCGCTTCCAGATGCCGGTAGCGCGCTCGGTGGCGCTCTTCGAACCGGCCTGCGTCCAGTTGCCGAAGTTCGACCAGTCGGCGACCAGCGGCTCGTAGAAGGCGGTGCGGTAGCGCGCCATGGTGTGACCGGCGGAGAAGAAATGGCCGCCCGGTTGCACCTCCGCGATGGCCTCGAAGCCGATGGAATCCTCGTCGCCGGGTGTCCTCGCGCAAAGCTCGGCGACCGTCTGCAGCGCCTCGATGTCGGTGATCAGCTTCTCGTAGGAGACGCTCAGCCCCCCTTCCAGCCAGCCGGCGGCGTGGATGCAGACGGTGGCGCCGGCCAGTACCGAGCCCCACAGCGCGAATTGCGTCTCATGCGCGGCCTGAGCGTCGGAAATGTTGGCGGCGCTGCCGCCGCCGGAGCGCCAGGGCAGGCCGGTGAAGCGGGCGAGCTGGCCGGCGCCGAGCGTCGCCTTGACGTGCTCGGGCGTGCCGAAGGCCGGCGCGCCCGACTTCATGTCGACATTGGAGGAGAAGGAGCCGTAGACGACCGGCGCCCCGGGTCGCACGATCTGCGCCAGCGTCAGCCCGGCCAGCGCCTCGGCATGCTGCAGCGTCAGCGCGCCGGCGACCGTGATCGGCGCCATGGCGCCAGCCAGGCAGAAGGGCGTGATGATCGAGACCTGGCCGGCCCTGGCGAAATCGATGATGCCTTGCGCCATCGGGATGTCGAGCTGGCGTGGCGAATTGGTGTTGATGACGGTGTAGCAATGAGCGCCGGCGCGGAACTCGTCCTCGGAGAGGCCGCGCGCCAGGCGGACCATCTCGAAACTGTCGTCGACCTGCAGCGTGCCGCGCGCGAAGACGAACGGGAACTTGTCGGAGAGCGTCAGCTGCGCCCGGTTGACGGCATAGTGACGGAAGCGGTTGTCGACATCCTGCGGCTCGATCGAGGGACAAAGCATGTGCAGCACGTCGAAATGCTGGATGAGCTTGGTCAGTTCCTTGTAGGCGGCCAACGTGCCCGGCCGCCGGCCGCGTTCGAGATCGGTGACGTTGGGCGCGCCGGCCCCGGCGAGGAAGGTCATCGAGCCCAGTTCAAGCATCAGATCGCGATCGCGCGCGCCGCCATGGGCCAGGATCGAGCGCGGCGCCGAGGCCAGTGCCGCCTCGACCAAGTCGCGGCCGATGCGCACCATCTGGCTGTCCTCGTCGACCAGCGCGCCGGCGCCGGCCAAGACATGCCGCGCTTCCGGCAGCAGCACCTTGATGCCGAGTTCCTCCAGCACGCGCAGCGCCGTGTCGTGGATCGCCGCGACCTGGTCTTCGGAGAAGATCGGCTGCGGCAGGAACGGGTTCTTGAGCGACCGGTAGTCCGGCCGGCGGCTTGACTCGCTGCCCGCCTCGCCGGTGCGTCCACGCCGGCGTTCGCGCCTCAAATCGCGTGCGACATCTTCAACCATGGCAGATCCTCCTTGGAACAGGATGACTTTTCTTCGAAGCGTCATCCCGTTCCATCTTATCCTCTTGTTTGAGCATGATCTTTTCCGAAAACCGGTTCCCACTTTTCGGGATCATCCTCTATTGCCGCATCGCTTTGCCGTCGGGGTCGTGGGGTGAGGCGGGGATGATGCGCGCCGGCCGTT
>NZ_RZOI01000327.1:0-6468 GCF_004022645.1 Mesorhizobium sp. M4A.F.Ca.ET.020.02.1.1
GTCGAGGACATCCTCGCAACCATCGCTGACGGCAAGCGGCCGGACCTGGTGATCCTCGATTCGATCCAGACGCTGTGGACCGACCTTGCCGATTCGGCGCCCGGCACCGTCACCCAGGTGCGCGCCGCCGCCCAGGCGATGATCCGCTATGCCAAATCTACGGGTGCGGCGATCGTGCTCGTCGGTCATGTCACCAAGGAAGGCCAGATCGCCGGTCCGCGCGTCGTCGAGCACATGGTCGACGGCGTGCTCTATTTCGAGGGCGAAGGCGGCCACCACTACCGCATCCTGCGCACGGTGAAGAACCGCTTCGGGCCGACCGACGAGATCGGCGTGTTCGAGATGTCGGACAAGGGCCTGCGCGAAGTCGCCAACCCGTCCGAGCTTTTTCTCGGCGAGCGCCACGCGAAGTCGCCAGGAGCGGCCGTTTTCGCCGGCATGGAGGGCACGCGTCCGGTGCTGGTCGAGATCCAGGCGCTGGTGGCGCCCTCCTCGCTCGGCACGCCACGCCGCGCTGTCGTCGGCTGGGACGGCGCGCGGCTGTCGATGGTGCTCGCGGTGCTGGAGGCCCATTGCGGTGTGCGCTTCGGCCAGCATGACGTCTACCTCAACGTTGCCGGCGGCTACCGGATCAGCGAGCCGGCTGCCGATCTGGCGGTCGCCGCCGCGCTGGTTTCGTCGCTCACCGGTCTTGCCCTTCCTGCCGATTGCGTCTATTTCGGCGAAATCAGCCTGTCGGGTGCGGTGAGGCCGGTTGCGCATGCGCAGCAGCGCCTCAAAGAGGCCGAAAAGCTGGGTTTCGGTAGCGCGGTACTGCCCTTGGGCAGCGAGGACCTTGTCGGTGGCAATGGCGCTGGGGGGATCGGGGCCGGCGCTTTCCAGCCCACCGAGCTTGCCGACCTCGTCGCGCGCATAGCCGGCTCACGGCGCAGCCGCGCCGAGGAGCAAGAATGACGCGGCTCGTCGAGCGGTAGAGACATGGAGTGGGGCGAAGGACATGCCGATTACGCTGCTTGACGGAATTCTCGTCGGCTTCACCCTGGTCTCGGCGATGCTCGCCATGGTGCGCGGCTTCTCGCGCGAGGTACTCTCCATCGTCTCCTGGGTGGCGGCGGCGGTGGCGGCCTTCTTCTTCTACAAGCCGGTGCTGCCTTACGTTCAGCCCTATGTCGACAACGACAAGATCGCCATGGCGGCGGCCGCCGGCATCGTCTTCGTCATCGCGCTGATCGTCGTCTCGGTCATCACCATGAAGCTCGCCGACTGGATCATCGATTCCCGGATCGGCGCGCTCGACCGCACGCTCGGCTTCCTCTATGGCGCGGCGCGCGGCATCCTGGTGGTCGCGGTGGCGCTGCTGTTCTTCAACTGGCTGGCCGGGGCCAAGGCGCCGGGCTGGGTCGCCAACGCCAAGTCGCGGCCGCTGCTGGAGACGATCGGCGCGAAGCTCGAAAGCCTGCTGCCGGAGAACACGGAAGAGCTCGTCAACAAATACACCCACAAGGGCGAGCCCGCGGCTGAAACTCCGGCGGCGCCCGGCGCGACGACCGACCAGCCGGCGGCCGAACCGCCGGCAAACGGCGATGACGCCGATGCGCCGGTCGATGACAATGAAGGCGAAGCCCCTGCCGACAACGCGCCGGCGCCGGCTCCCGCCACTCCGGCGCCGGCAAACTGATCGCCGCCAAGACGAGCGCCCGCGGCAAGGCGGGCGCTTCCGCGGGGATTGACGTTGGTGTGAACGCCGCAAGGCATGCGTTGCTTTCGACGAGCGATCGCCTTATATGGCGATTTTAGCGGAGCTTGAGCCCCTCATGGCAGTTTCGATGGCAGACGCAGGCGACGTGCTATCCGCCGAGGCCGACGACCATTTCCACGACGAATGCGGCGTGTTCGGCATTTTCGGCCGGCAGGACGCGGCGGCAATCGTCACGCTGGGCCTGCACGCCCTCCAGCATCGCGGCCAGGAAGCCGCCGGCATCGTTTCCTATGACGGCAGCCAGTTCCATGTCGAACGCCATGTCGGCCTGATCGGCGACACCTTCACCAAGCAGCGCGTCATCGACAGCCTGCAAGGCAACCGCGCCATCGGCCATACGCGCTACGCCACCACCGGCGGCGCCGGCCTGCGCAACATCCAGCCCTTCTTCGCCGAACTCTCCGAGGGCGGTCTCGCCGTCGCCCACAACGGCAACCTCACCAATGCGCTGACGGTGCAGCGCGCGCTGCAGAAGCAGGGCTCGATCTTTTCCTCGACCTCCGACACCGAAACGCTGCTGCATCTGGTCGCCACCAGCAAGGAGCGCGACCTGAACTCGCGCTTCATCGACGCGGTGCGCCAGGTCGAGGGCGCCTTCTCGCTGGTAGCCATGACGGCCAAGAAGATGATCGGCTGCCGCGATCCGCTGGGCATCAGGCCGCTGGTGCTGGGCGACCTCGACGGCGCCTGGATCCTCGCTTCCGAGACCTGCGCGCTCGACATCATCGGCGCCCGCTTCGTGCGCGACATCAAGCCCGGCGAGATGGTGGTCATCACCTCCAAGGGCATCGAGAGTCTGTTCCCGTTCGAGCCGCAGAAGACCCGCTTCTGCATCTTCGAATATGTCTATTTCGCGCGGCCGGATTCTTCGGTCGAGGGCCGCAACGTCTACGAGGTGCGCAAGCGCATCGGGGCCGAACTGGCGCAGGAAAACCCGGTCGAGGCCGACATCGTCGTGCCGGTGCCGGATTCCGGCACGCCGGCGGCGATCGGCTTTTCCCAGGCCGCCGGCATTCCCTTCGAGCTTGGCATCATCCGCAACCACTACGTCGGCCGCACCTTCATCCAGCCCGGCGATTCGATCCGCCACATGGGCGTCAAGCTCAAGCACAACGCCAACCGGCGCATGATCGAGGGCAAGCGCGTGGTGCTGGTCGACGATTCGATCGTGCGCGGCACCACCAGCCAGAAGATCGTGCAGATGGTGCGCGACGCCGGCGCCAGGGAGGTGCATATGCGCATCGCCTCGCCGCCGACCAGCGCGTCGTGCTTCTACGGCGTCGACACGCCAGAGAAGTCGAAGCTGCTCGCCTCGCGCATGTCGGTCGAAGAGATGGCCGAATTCATCCGCGTCGATTCGCTCGGCTTCCTGTCAATCGACGGGCTCTACCGCGCCGTCGGCGAGCCGCTGCAGTGGGATCAACGGCTGCGCATGGAGCCACGGGAGCTTGAACGGCTGCTCGCCAGTCCGGCGACGCATATCCATGTCCTGCGCGTCGACGGCGAGGCGGCCGGCCTGTGCGAGTTCAACGGCGTTGGCCAATCCGTTGTCGAGCTCACCCATTTCGGGCTTGTGCCCGCTTTCCAGGGCCGCCGACTCGGGCCGTTCCTGCTTGACCGGTCGCTTCGCGCGGTCTGGTCATATCGGCCCGAAAGGCTCTGGCTGCACACCGACACCTATGACCATCCCAATGCGCAGCCAGTCTACCGGCGCGCAGGCTTCAAGGCCTATGCCGAGCAGATGGAGACCTTGCCGGATTAGGCAATGCAGCTATTATTTTCCACGCAATTCCGGACGGAAAACCGTTACACACTTTTCCTGGAATTGCTCAAGCTTCGAGCGCCTGCAGCGATCGTGCAAGGTTCCGCCTGGCCTGGGGTTCGAACCGTTGCCGGAACTCGTCGGTGTGGAAGATATGCGGGCGGGCAAGGAAACTCTTCAGCACCGCGCCGCGTCCGGCACGCCACATCGGCTCCTCGACCCAATGGTATTCCTGGCGGACGGCCCGCTCGTAGGCATCGAAGGTCTCGGGCGCCGCACCCAGGATAGCGAGGTCCATGTCGAGCATGAGTGCCGCGTCGCTGGCGAAATCCTCATCGTCGGAGCGCGGCAGTTCGTGCGTGGCGGTGGCGAGGATCATCGCGGCGACGCGGCCGAGGCGCCCCGCGTCGGTGCGGCCGGCGAGTTTTTGCTCGGCAAGAGCGGCACTCTGCGCCTCGTTGTCCTTGGCCCGGCTGTCATAGATGGCGTCATGGAACCAGATCGCCGCCTCCACGGCTTCCGGGTCATGGAGCAGGCGTCTATAGTCCGCCGCAAGCTCCAGCATCGCCTCGATATGGGCGAGGCCATGGTAGCGGCGGTCCGTTGCCCGATAGAGGGCCGAGAGCTCGCTTTTCAGCGGCTCATCGATCAAGGGTTCGTTTTCCATGGCTGCTTGAATTCCCGTGAACCAAATCCATTTGACAGAGCACTAAGGAAAATTGAGTTCAATCCTGCTACGATCTGGCCTATATGTGCGGCCGGAGAATAGCCGGCAGGCCGGAGACCGTCGATGAACAGCATTACGATTGCCCGCCCCAGCATTGTGCAGCCGGTCGACCCGATCTGGCGCTCGGTCCGTGACGAGGCGATGGAAGCGGTCAACCGCGATCCGCTGCTTGCCGCGTTCCTCTATTCGACCATCCTCAACCAGGAAAGCCTGGAAGAAGCGGTGATCCATCGGCTGGCCGAACGGCTCGACCATCAGGACATCGGTTCCGACCTCATCCGGCAGACCTTCAATGCCATGCTGGCCGACGATCCGGATTGGAGCACGACGGTTCGCGTCGACATCCAGGCCTATTATGACCGTGATCCGGCCTGCGACCGCTTCATCATGCCGGTGCTCTACTTCAAGGGCTTCCACGCCATCCAGACGCATCGGCTGGCGCACTGGCTGTGGAACCAGGGCCGCCGGGATTTCGCGCTCTACCTGCAGAGCCGCTCCTCCTCGGTGTTCCAGACCGACATCAACCCGGCCGCCCGTATCGGCAAGGGCATTTTCGTCGACCACGCCACCGGCCTAGTCGTCGGTGAGACCGCGGTGATCGAGGACGATGTCTCGATCCTGCACGGGGTAACTCTCGGCGGTACCGGCAAGGCCGGCGGCGACCGCCATCCGAAGATCCGCCGCGGCGTGCTGATCGGCGCCGGCGCCAAGATCCTCGGCAACATCGAAGTCGGCCATTGCTCGAAGATCGCTGCCGGATCGGTCGTGCTATCGCCGGTGCCGCACAACAAGACGGTCGCCGGCGTGCCGGCGCGCGTCGTCGGCGAAACCGGTTGCGACCAGCCTTCCAGGCAGATGGACCAGCTTCTGCCGTCGCAGACCATGGACCACGTTGTCAGCTTCGATATCTGAGGCCGGGATGCCCGCGCGCGGCTGAATCCGGCTGTACGCGCGGACCGGTTCCGGTTCTGTCGCCGGCTTGCCTTTACATCGCCATTGTCGGCGTGCCAGAAGCCGCGTTCAAATCAGCAAGCCGACGATCGGAGAAGACTTTGAAGCCGGACGAAATCAGAAAGCTGGACGCCTATTTCAAGCGCGTCTTCCAGAATCCCAAGCTCCAGGTGAAGGCGCGCCCGCGCAAGGAGGATTCGGCCGAGGTCTATGTCGGCGACGAATTCCTCGGCATCGTCTTCAAGGACGAGGATGATGGCGACTACAATTTCTCGATGGCGATCCTCGACATCGATCTGGGCTGAGCCCTCTGCCGGCCGGACCTGAGCCTGTGCGGTCCGGTCGATGCTTCCCATTGGAAACATGCAATGAATCTAATGGGCTAGCGCCCTGTCTTCAGGATGTGCGTGGCCTTCGCGGCGATTGCCGCGTCAAGCGCCTGCCAGTTGCCGAGAAACTCTCGGGGAAAGCGGTAGGTGAGGCTGAGGCCGTCGCCGACATGGATGTCGCGCTCGCAGGGCGCCAGCGATTCCTCCGCGCTCGGTCCGCTCAGGCAGCGGGCAACGAAAGGATCCTTGCCCGGGCGGGCGGCGACAGCAAGTACCTCGTTGAGATAACCTGACTTCTCGGTGAAGCCATAAAGCGTCGTGCCGCCCGGCCCCGAGGTGCCGGGCTGGACGATCAGCGCGCTGTAGATCGGGGCGAGGCGGCCGCTCATGTCGCGCGACATCATCTGTTGCTCGAAGGACAGGAACACGATGTTCTTGCGTTCGCCCTTGTGGTTGAAGTCGTCGCGCGCGGCGGTGCTGTAGCCGTCCAGTTCGGGATAGCGCATGTAGAGGTCGAGACGCGAGGCGATGCCGTCGCGCCGTGCCTGCTCGAAGCGAATGAAATTGGCTGGCACGGCAATGACATTGTTGCCGATCACGACTTCATGGACGGTCGTGTCGTCAGTGTAGCCGGCCATGGCGATCGAGCGTCCCAGCCACTTGCCGCCGAGGCTGATTGCCACCGACAGCAGCGCCAGCGCCGCGAAGGTATAGAAGACCCGCTTCATCAGCGTGGAATCGACAACCTCGAATTCCGGGCCATTAACTGTCGCCGCCTGCTTCATCGCTTCCCCGTTACCTCGGCCGCCTGACATCCCGGATGTCCCCTGGCGGCACACATGGCGCGGCATGGCACTTGCAGCGCGCCTGTCGGGCGCGACTGTGCGACGTCATGGTAAAAGGAAGGTAAAGATGGGTGCTGTGGAGCTCTGGCTCTTTG